>CAITMP010000683.1 GCA_903893525.1 uncultured Acidobacteriia bacterium
GCTCACCAGCGTGCTCACGCTCCCGCCGGACATGTCCGCAAGAAACAGCGTCCACACCCCGTTCGCGGAGTGTCCCGCCCCGTTCATCGCCGCCAGATAGCTTCCGATGTACTTGCGGGCGCGGTAGCAGAATACCTCCACGGCGGCGGAAGCTTGGTCGTTGCCAGCCCGGGCCGCGTCGAGAATTTCCCGCATGTCGTTGGAAATTCCCGACATGCCCAGCAGTCCGCTCCCGCTGTTGAGGATTTGCCGCAGTTCGGTAGCCTGGGTTTGTTTGGTTTCCAGTAGATGCAGAACCGCGCCCGCGTCGATGTCTCCGCAGCGCGTGCCCATCACCAGACCCTCCATGGGCGTGAATCCCATGGAGGTGTCTATCGATCGGCCACGCTCCACCGCGCACATCGAGCAACCGTTGCCCAAGTGGCAGGTGATTGCCCGCAACTCGGAGGGAGGCTTCCCAACAAGTTCCGCAAATCGTCCCGACACATACTGGTGCGAAATCCCATGGAACCCGTAGCGGCGGATACTCAGGTTATCTGGTACCGCGTAGGTGTGGGCGCGCTTCGGCAAGGTGTGGTGGAACGCGGTATCGAAAACCGCCACTTGGGGAACGCCGGGGAACCGCTCGCGGGCGGCGCGGATTCCCTCAAGCGCATATGGGTTGTGCAGCGGGGCGATGGCCCCCAATTCGTCGATGGCCTGTTCCACCTCGCTGTCAATCAGAACGGCTTCCGCAAACCGTCCGCCGCCGTGCACAACCCGGTGGCCAACCGCCTCCACCGCAACATTGCCGAGTGCCGAGAAGACCTCCGCCAGCGCACTTTCCATGCTGTCAACCCGGTGGATGGTCCCCTTGGACACGTCCCTGGAACCATCCCACAGGCTATATTTCAGCGACGAGCTGCCTGAATTCAGAACCAGGATCAAACTGGCTTGCTTTCCGGATTCCAGCGCCAGTTTGCGACTTCCGGCATGTCCTCGCCATGTTCCCGGATGTATCGGGCATGCTCCGCCAGTTTTGTCTTCAGCTGCTGCCGTGCATGGGCCGCGACATTTGCCAACCGTGGCACCCGGTCGATAACATCCATAGCCAGATGGTACCGGTCGATCATGTTCATCACGCACATGTCGAACGGCGTGGTCGTGGTCCCCTCCTCTTTATAGCCTCGAACGTGAAGCTGCTGGTTGGTCCGGCGGTAGGTCAACCGGTGGATCAGCCATGGATAACCGTGGTAGTTGAAAATCACCGGTTTGTCGGTTGTGAACAAGGAATCGAATTCGCGGTCGGAGACGCCGTGCGGGTGTTCGCTTGGAGGCTGCAGGGTCATCAGATCCACCACGTTGACGACGCGAATCCTCAGATCCGGCAGGTTTCGCCGGAGCCAGTCCACGGCCGCGAGGGTTTCCAGAGTCGGCACGTCGCCCGCGCAGGCCATCACGATATCGGGTTCCACTCCCGCATCGCTGCTGGCGAAGTCCCAAATCCCGAGGCCCGCAGCGCAATGGGCGTCGGCTTGTTCGATGGTGAGCCATTGCGGTTCCAACTGCTTGCCCGCCACCACCACGTTGACGTAGTTGCGGCTGCGCAGGCAATGGTCGGTCACCGCAAGCAGGGTGTTGGCATCCGGCGGCAGGTAAACGCGCACCACCTCGGCCTTCTTGTTGACGACATGGTCGATGAATCCAGGATCCTGGTGGCTGAAACCATTGTGGTCCTGCCGCCAGACGTGCGACGTCAACAGGTAGTTCAAGGATGCAATCGGCCGCCGCCACGGGATGCCGTTGCAGACCTTCAGCCACTTGGCGTGCTGGTTGAACATGGAGTCCACAATATGGACGAATGCCTCGTAGCAGGAGAAGAATCCGTGCCGCCCGGTCAGCAGATATCCTTCCAGCCAGCCCTGGCACATGTGTTCGCTGAGGATCTCCATCACCCGTCCATCGTTGGCCACATGGTCATCGGCCAAGGGCTGGCCCTGCGGAATAATTTCAGCCGCCGACATCCGGTTGGTGACTTCGAACAGCGCGTTCCATCGGTTGGAGTTGGTTTCGTCCGGCGAAACGACGCGAAAGTTCTTGGCTGCGTCGTTCAAGCGCATCACATCGCGGAGGAAAGTGCCCATGACCCGGGTCGATTCGGCATCCGTAGCGCCCGGTGTCGTCACCGCGACGGCGTACTCCCGGAAGTCCGGCATAACCAAGTCCCGCAGCAGCAACCCGCCGTTGGCGTGCGGATTGGCCCCCATGCGGGCGATGTCCAACGGAGCCTGCCCCGAAAACTGCTCGCGCAATGTTCCCCGTTCGTCGAACAACTCCTCCGGGCGGTAGCTGCGCAGCCATTGCTCCAGCATGGCCAGCTGGGCCGGCTTCTTGCCGGGGGCATCCAACGGCACCTGATGGGACCGGAATGTGCCCTCCAGCGCCTTTCCGTCCAGCTCTTTCGGTCCTGTCCAGCCCTTGGGGGAGCGCAGGACAATCATCGGCCACCGGGGGCGCACCAGGAATCCGTTGGTCCGCGCGTCCTGCTGAATGGCCCGGATTTCCCCGATACATTCGTCCAAAGCGGCTGCCATCGCCTGGTGCATCTGAACGGGATCGGAGCCCTCGACAAACCGGCACTTGTAACCGTAGCCCGTAAACAGCGCTTCCAGCTCAGCGTGCGGGATTCGCGAAAGGACCGTGGGGCCGGCAATCTTCGCTCCGTTCAGGTGCAGGATCGGCAGGACGGCCCCGTCACGGGCCGGATTGACGAACTTGTTGCCGTGCCAGCCCGTGGCGCAGGGGCCGGTCTCGGCCTCGCCGTCGCCCACCACGCAGCACGCCAGCAGGTCCGGATTGTCAAAGACCGCCCCGAACGCATGGGGCAGGACATACCCAAGCTCGCCGCCTTCGTGGATCGAACCCGGTGTTTCGGGCGCGGCGTGGCTGGGAATCCCGCCGGGGAAGGAAAACTGCCGGAACAGTCTCTTCATCCCCTCCTCGTCCTGCGCAATATTGGGGTAGAACTCCGAGTAAGTGCCCTCCAAATACGTGTTGGCGACCATCCCGGGTCCGCCGTGGCCCGGTCCGCAGAAATAGACCGCGTTGAGGTCGAACTTCCGGATCACCCGGTTCATGTGGGCGTAGAGGAAGTTGAGGCCCGGCGTGGTGCCCCAGTGTCCCAGCAGCCTCGGCTTGACGTGCTCCTTGCGCAAGGGTTCGCGCAGCAGGGGGTTGTCCAAGAGGTATATTTGACCCACCGACAAGTAGTTCGCCGCACGCCAATAGCCGTCCAGTGCCGCCAACTCTTCTTCGCCCAGAATGTTGCTTGCCATGTATGTCTCCACCTAGCGGACCACTTCCACCGAACAGCCGGCATGGAGCGCGACGCTCTCGGAGACGCTGCCGATGAGAAATCTCGCCACGCTGCCCCGACCGTGGGAGCCCACCACCACCAGCGAGGCATCCCACGCCTTCGCTTCCTCCATGATCAGGCTTTGGGTCGATTCGATAGGGACCAGCACCTTCTGTTGCGACTCAAGTCCAGCAGTACGAAGGATTTCCACAACGGTCTCCACTCCGACCTCGGCTCGCTTCATCGCGGCCGCCCGCATTTCCACCACCTCGTCGCTGTCCACATAGCCCGGAGTGAGAAAGCGGAACGATGCCGAAATTGGCTCGACGACGCTGATTACCAGGAATTCCGTGCCTTTGCGCCATGGGCGTCCGGCGATGTTCAGGGCGGTCTTGTTGGAATCGGGCGAGCCGTCGGTGGCAATCAGCACACGGTTGCATGCCGCCGACCGAATGATTCCGGTGGAGCATTGGGCGTGGCGGAGAACCCGTCTTGCCGTTGCGCCGCGGAAGTACGGCCAAGGGGAACCCTTGCCGGGTTCACCCAGCAGGATCATGTCCACGTGCCGTTCCTCGGCCTCCCTGATCAGGACGTCGTGCGGCAAACCCTCGAAGACAAACGGGTTGGCGATGAGACCCGCGCACCTCAGATGCTGCGCGGCAGACTCCGCCTGCGCTGCGGAATGTTCAGAGATCTTGGCCGTAAGATCCCGGTCGGCCTCCTGTGTCCAATCCGATGCAACCGGTTCCATCACCGATACCACAGTGAATTCTGTGTCCGAAGGCCATGCGCGGCAGGCCGTGTGCCCCAGTAATTCCGTGTTTTCCACATTTGGATCGACGCCCAGTAGAATCTTCATGCCTGTGTGTCAGCACGCGGAATGCCAGAAATATTGCGCCGGACCGGAGGTTTCGCGGCCCGGTCCGCGTGTTTTCGCGCAGCGCTGCGCCAAGCCCCAGATGAAGGATGGCTACTTGGGTGGTGGAATCGCTTGGTCCACAGTCAATTTCTGCTTGGTGGTGGTGCGCCAATCCTCGATTGGCGGCGCTCCGTTGGATTCGAAGAACGTCTTGAGGTCAGCCCTTAGCGCCTCCACCTGTTTTGCATGTTTCGGGTCGGCGATGGCATTGCGGGTTTCCCCAGGGTCGGCCTCCAGGTCAAAAAACTCACTGGGATAGTTCTTGGTGCGCTCGACATATTTCAGATTCCGCGTGCGGACGCCACGGACGTATTCGTACTCAAAGTACAAACGGTCCCGCCACTGCGGAGGCGTTCCCAGCAGGAATCCGGCGTAACTCCTGCCCACGCGCCGCTTGTCGGACGTGCCGGAAACGCCCAGATAGTCGAGGATGGTGGGAAAGTAGTCGTAGGACGACACCATCGGATCGAGTACCTGTCCAGCTCGGATCTTCCCCGGATGGTTCCAAATCAACGGCACCCGCAGCGATTCCTCGTACATATTGAACGGCACTGTGCCGTTGCCCTTGCCCCAGACCCCGTGGTGCCCGGCGTTCCATCCTTGATCGGCCGTAAATATAACGAGCGTGTTCTCGCGCACCCCCATCTCCCCCAGCTTCTTCAGGATGCGGCCCACGTTGTGGTCCATGCCCGTGATCAGTGCCGAGTAGGACTGCATGCTTTTTGTGTTGTTGTGGTTGCCCGCAAGGCCACGGTTCTGCCACGGATTCATCGGGGTTCGCGGAAAACAGGAAAAGGCACCGCCGTCGTAAGGCTTCCGGTACTCGTCGGGCTGGTAGTCGTATGGCGTGTGGGGGGCGTAAAACGGAATCAGGAGATAAAACGGCTTTTCGGCTGTCTGGTGCGACAGGAAGTCGAGAGCGAAATCCGTGACCAGGTCGGTCTTGAATCCCTTCATGGCGCGGGTCTCGCCGTTCACCACAAAGGTCGGATCCTTGTAAGGACCCCCGCCGCCCGGAATGGTGGCCCAGTAGTCGAAACCGGCCTGCGCCTTGTCGTCGTTCCCCATGTGCCACTTGCCGCACATGCCGAGCGAGTAGCCGCTCTGCTTCAGGATTTCGGAGTAGGGCGTGAAACCCGCGTACCAGTTGCGTGAGGTCGGGCCTGAGCTATCCTCGGGAACCAGCCAGTCCTGCACGCCGTGGCGCGAAGGGATGGTTCCGGTTAGGTAGGTCATGCGGCTGGGCGAACAGACCGGGGTGCAAGCGAACGCGCGTGTGAATTTCGCCCCACCGGCGGCGAGCGCGTCGATGTTGGGGGTCTGAATTTCCGCGCAACCGTAGGTCCCGGTGGCCCAAGCCCCGTGGTCGTCGGTCATGAACATGACCACGTTGGGTCGGGACGCCGCGGGCATTGCCAAGGGGACCGCGCTTGCGGCGAGGAAGGTTCGTCGGGTGAGCTTGGCAATCGGCATTGAAATCATTATGCCCGGTACCATGTGTAGAACAGATATGCGCGCCAGCACCGCAATCGCAATCCCCATATTTCTCGCAACATATATCTATGCTGCCGAGCCGCCGGTTGCAGGCGTCTCTCTGGATCTGGCCAAGGCCCGTGCTGCCGCCATTTCCGATGTACGCTATCGGCTTTCCATTACGCTCCAAGAGAAAGCCCCCGCCATGCCGGGCCATGAAGTGATTGAGTTCAACCTGGCCACCGGCGTCGAGGTCGTGCTGGATTTCCGTGACCTCACCCCCGCCGGGACCGTCACGAACGGTAAAGTCAGCCATCTCCGGGTGAATGGCCGGGTAACCCCGCCGGTCCAGGCCAACGGCCACCTCGTCATCCCGGTCAGCTACGTCAAGGCCGGCCCCAACCGCGTCGAATTGGATTTTGAATCCGCCATTGCCCAGGCCAACCGCGCCGTTACCCGATCCATTGATCCCGTGGACGGCAACGAGTACATCTACAGTCTCTTCGTGCCCATGGACGCCAGCCTCGCCTTCCCGTGTTTCGACCAGCCGGACCTGAAGGCCCGCTTCACCTTGGAAGTCAGCGCTCCCGCCGCTTGGACCGTGATCTCAAACACCCGCGAGGAATCCATCTCACCCGGTCTCTTCCGGTTTCCCGAAACCCGTCCCCTCAGCACGTACCAATTCGCCTTCGCGGCAGGACCCTTCGAGCAGCTGCCCGCCCCCTCCGGCGAATCTGCCAGTGTTCCGATGCGCCTTTTCGTTCGGAAGTCGGGACTCGCAAGGGCGAAGGAGGAGTGGCCCGAAGTCGCCCGATACACACGCCAGGGAATCGCCTACCTCTCCGGGTTCTTCCAGCAGCCATTCCCGTTCCCCAAATACGACCAAGTCCTGATCCCCGGATTCCCCTACGGCGGCATGGAACACGCCGGTGCCACCTTCCTCCGGGAAGACAGCGTCCTATTTCGGGCCGCGCCCAACCTCACCGACCACCAACGCCGCTCTGTCCTCGTGCTGCACGAGCTTTCACACCAGTGGTTCGGCGACATGGTCACGATGCGCTGGTTTGA
>CAITMP010000684.1 GCA_903893525.1 uncultured Acidobacteriia bacterium
ACGAATCGGCTCGGGGTCATTATCGCCAGCGCCGACCCGATCAACGAGAACCAACTTGTTCTACTGCCTGCCGAATCACGGAGTCTGAACAAGCCCTCATTGAGCCTGACTAGTTAACTCCAATGGGATATTGCACCGTCGAGGGCATCAAGAAGCAGCTAGGTCTCAAGTGAGGAACAAAATGGAGTATCCAGCCGAATTCACACTCGACCAAGAAGTGGGAGGGTATGTCGTCACATTCCCGGACGTGCCGGAAGCGATCACCCAGGGTGACACGCTGGAAGAAGCCACCGATATGGCTGAAGACGCACTCGCCTTGGCGTTGACTTTTTATGTGGACAGATGGGAACGGCTTCCCGCCGCAAGCAGTGCGGATGCGGGCAAGCGATTGGTTCGAGTTCCTGCGGCGGCCGAATCGAAGTTCACACTGTATGGCGCACTCAGAAGCTCGGGACTGGGCAAGGCGGACTTGATGCGATTGATGAAGTGTCCGGCGAGCCGAGTCGATGAGATTCTCGACGCCAACCGTCCGTCGAATATTGACGAGATCGAGATGGCGTTTGCAGCGATCGGCAAGAAGCTGACGGTTCCCGTGCGCGAAGCCGCGTAGCGCAGGAACGTGCGGGATCATTCCGGCGACCGACATCGCCAACTTGCTCCGCGACCACGACATCCTGGTGCTTTCCGATATCCTCGACGGGTTCTTGAAGACGCACGCGATGACCGGCTGGCGGCCAAGCTCCGGCGTGATGCCGAGTGGCTGGCACCGGCGGTGGGCAAGCTGATGGTGCATTCGACGATCGCGGGCGTGGAGGCGCGACTTGGGGGTGCGAGGGTCGTCTCAAAAACTGGTTACAGCGTTCCCATCGACTCCAAGTCCCTCGGTCCATGCACCACGCGGAGGATAAAGATTCCCCAGCCTCTTTGGCGATGCCGACCCATACATCGTTCAGATCCTGCTCGGCCCGTGGGGAGGCGCGGTGTGACATGACAGTCTAAAGTGAGGCCGCGAGTTCCGCAAGCAGTCGGGATTTACCCCGCTCCCGGACTTCGGCCGACAGCTGCCGCATCGACTCCTGGGTGATGATTCGGCCTTCTCCCCGGGCGAGGGAAGCGCGGGCGTCGTCGATGGTTGCGAGGAACTCAGCCCGCCGACGCTCCCTTTCCTCCCAAAGCGCCAAGGCTTCCTGCACCGCGGACTGCTCGTTGGCCAAGCGACCGGACTCTACGGCACGGCGGGCAAAGGCTTGTTGGTCTGAAGTGAGTTGGATGTCCATTCCGCTTGTCCTGCTAATAGGGTAGCGTAATCTCCGCGTCCTGAAATGTGTCAATCATGGCCGCACTTCGCAAAGTCCGGCCCTACTCCGCCGGCGGGGCTGTCCGCGGGTGCGAGGACGTTGAGCCCTCGGTCAGACCCAACGACCACTTGATCGCTTCGAAGTACATCTTGTAAACCTCGGGATCATTCCAGGACTCGTTGGTGTGGCCCAGCGTCGAATAGAAGACCCGGCCCTTGCCGTACATTTTGGTCCAGGCCACCGCGAAGTCATGGTCGGCGCGCTTGACTGCGGGCTTGGAGTAATCGAGCTTGCGCTCGTCGAGCCGCAGCAGGACGTGCACCTTGTCGCGCGCAAACTCCTTCGACGGTTGGTATATTTCGTCGCGTTTGGTAAATGCGCCTGGCAGGTGGCCAGTGATCGGCGAATGCGGGTCCTCATTGATCATCGGTGCCCAGAAGGTGCCCCACGGATGGTTGTCGAAATACGCGCCGATCATGTCGCCGTATTCGGGCCATTTGTAATTGGTGTCGAGCGCGGCGTGGATACCGACGAATCCCTTGCCCTCGTCGTGGACGAAGGTGATCAGGTCCTTCTTTTGCTGGTCGGAAAGTTCCAGTTCGCCCGTGGTTGACGCGAAGACGATCGCGTTGAACTCATCCAGATTCTTCCCGTTTGCGCCGACCTTGCCCTTGGTGATCAGCTCGGTATCGGTGCGGAGGTAGGTGTCCCAGAGGCCCGTGTCGTGGCCCATTTTCCAGACCGAGCCCATGGTGTCGGGCACGGAATCGTGTTGGAATCCTTTGGTCTGGCCGATGACCAGGATTCGCTTCTTGTTGACCGGAATGGCGGCTTTGGCGGTGTCGGCTGGGCGGTGTAGGAATAGGGCCAGTGCGGTGCCGGCGATTGCGAGGACGGGGATCTGGATGCGTTTCACGTGGTGGGTCCTGTTGAAGAATCTATCATGTCTAGATGGCCTGCAAAACCGGTGTTCTCTGTTTCTTGTTCGTGATGGCTGCGGCCCCCCTGGCTGCCGAAGTGGTGGATTCCAGTCCGGCTGGATTTACGGTGCGGGAGCAAGTCATCGTCGACAAGGCTCCCAGCGAGGTTTACCGGAGGATATTCGAAGTCGGCCGGTGGTGGAGCTCGGCCCACAGCTGGTCCGGGGACGCGAAGAATCTCAGCATGGAGGAGCGGGCCGGGGGCTGCTTCTGCGAGAAGTTGCCCGATGGCGGCGGTGTGAAGCACATGGAATTGGTTTCTCTGATGCCGGACAAGAAGTTGGTGCTGGTGGGGAGTCTGGGGCCGCTGCAGTCGGTGGCATCGGTGGGGACGATGACCATTGAACTTGCTGCCGAGGGCAAAGGCACGGCGTTGAAGTTCACCTATGCGGTCGCGGGCTATCTGGCGGGCGGGCTCGGAAGCTGGGCCGGGCCGGTCGACGGAGTCCTCGCTGAGCAGGTCGGGAGGTTGAAGAACTTGGTGGAGCACGGAAATCCGGCACCATCCCAAGGTTCGACGGTCAAATGACAATTGAGTGTAGCCCCACGCGAAGAAAAGATGTATGCTAGAAGGTAATTCGTCGCGGTAACCGTGTTCTCCTGTAGGCGGCTTTACGCTGGGGAGTACAAAACGGCTTACCACGCAGAGCCGGTACGCAACCTCCGATGCGGCCGGCTCCACCCTTTTTAGGGGTGCGTGCGCGGCGGAGGAAACGCCAAGTACGAAAGTACCATAGGTACTCTCTTGGCGCAAGTCGGTTCCGCAGTCAAATTTTGCTATTCCTGAGCCTCTGGTATCCTGAGGGTTCAGGTCGCCACGTTTTCAGGCCTACCGGTCCTGCACTTTTCGTTCGCATTCCTGTTTTGATTCCACGAATCTGATTCCCAGAAGGAGACACACCCGCAATATGTCAGTCAAAGTAGCTATCAACGGTTTTGGCCGCATCGGCCGCAACGTCGTCCGCGCCGCGTTGAACAACCCCGAGATTGAATTTGTCGCAGTCAATGATTTGACGGACACGACCACGCTCGCCCACCTCACCAAGTACGACTCCGTGCTCGGACAGCTTTCCGAGGACGTAAGGGCCGATGGCGATTCGATTGTGATCGGCGACAAGCGGATCAAGGTTTTCGCGGTGAAGGACCCGGCCGAGATCGACTGGAGCTCGGTTGGAGCCGAGATCGTGGTGGAATCGACCGGTCGTTTCACGGATGCCAAGGATGCCGCCAAGCACCTGCGCGGTACCGTGAAGAAGGTCATCATCTCGGCCCCGGCCAAGGGCGAGGACATCACCATCGTGATGGGCGTCAATGACGACAAGTACGACGCTTCGAAGCACAACATCGTCTCCAACGCATCCTGCACCACCAACTGCCTTGCGCCGTTCGTGAAGGTTCTGCAGGAGAAGTACGGGATCGTCAAGGGTTCCATGACGACGATCCACAGCTACACCAACGACCAGAACGTGTTGGATTTCCCGCACAAGGATCTCCGCCGCGCCCGCGCCGCCGCCCTGAACATGATCCCGACCACGACCGGTGCCGCCAAGGCCATCTCGCTCGTGATGCCGGAACTCAAGGGCAAGCTGGACGGTTACGCGATGCGCGTTCCGACGCCGGACGTCTCGGTCGTCGATTTGGTTGTCCTGTTGGCCACCGACACGACGGATGCGGAAGTCAACGCGGCTCTCAAGGCTGCGGCGGAAGGCCCGTTGAAGGGCATTCTGGCTTACACCGAAGATCCGGTTGTTTCGACCGACATGTTGAAGAACCCGAACAGCTCGATCATCGACGGCCAGTTGACCAAGGTCATCGGCGGGAATCTGTTGAAGGTTGTTGCCTGGTACGACAACGAATGGGGTTATTCGAACCGCGTGAATGACTTGGCGATCTTCTTGGCCGCCAAGGGCCTGTAGTCGGTTTCGGAAGCATTAGAAAGGGGCGGGTCGACCGAAAGTCGACCCGCCCCTTTTTCGTTTGGACGTTGGTTGGATCAGCTGGAAAGGCTACTTGGTGGGAACCATCGACAGCCATCCATGCCGGTCGGCGATGGTACCCGCGACGATTCCGAAGAATTCCTTCTGGAGCAGTTCCGTGATGGGGCCCCGCCGGCCTGCACCGATAGTGATGCGATCAATGGAGCGGATGGGCGAAATCTCCGCAGCGGTTCCGGAGAAGAACACCTCGTCGGCGATGTAGAGCAGCTCGCGCGGAATCGTCTGTTCGACGATCGGGATTCCCAAGTCTTTGGCCAAGGTCAAGACTGCGTCACGGGTGATACCAGGAAGCACCGACGTGCCAAGTGGCGGCGTGACGATCTTGCCGTCGCGAACGACAAAAATGTTTTCGCCAGCGCCCTCGCTCACATAGCCCGACTTGTCGAGCGCGATTCCCTCGGCGTAACCGTTGGCAACCGCTTCCATATTGATGAGCTGCGAGTTCATGTAGTTCGCGCCCGCCTTGGAAAGCGCAGGAAGGGTGTTCGGCGCGATGCGGGACCAGCTGGAGACGCACACATCGACGCCCTCGGCCATGGCCTCTTCGCCAAGGTACTTCCCCCACTCCCAGCAGGCAAGGAAGACGTCGACCGGGTTCTTCATCCCGTTGACGCCCATCGCGCCATAGCCTCGCAGGGCAATGGGGCGGATGTAGCAGGAACGAAGGTGGTTGACGGCGACAAGCTCCAGGATTGCGGTCTCAAGCTCGGCTTGAGTGAATTGGAACGTATCCATCCGGTAAATCTTCGCCGAGTCCACCAGGCGGCGGACATGCTCGGGAAGCCGGAAGATAGCGGGGCCGCTCACGGTTTCGTAGCAACGGATGCCTTCGAAAACCGAGCTGCCATAACTGACGACATGGGAGAGGACGTGGATTTTCGCATCGTCCCAAGCAATAAACTCTCCATTGCGCCAGATCTTCTCGGTGGCCTTCAACATCCCACTATTGTAAACGACTCCTGGATCTACTCCCGCCCTGGGGCGGGCAGGGTGATTGCACTGCCGACGCGAAACACGGGGACGCGCATAATATGAAAATGGTGAAGCTCCGCCCCGCAACCTTTGATGACGCCGACAGCATTGCCAGTCTGGGATTGAGGAATGGTGGCGGCCAACTGGATATACAGCTGTGGCGCGCCCGCTGGGAGCTTTATCCATTTGCTGCGGAGCTGAAACACATACCCATTGGGTGGGTGCTGGAGCAGGATGGCGAGGTGGTTGGAACGTTCGGCAATGTGCCGTTGGTGTACGAACTGGAGGGGCGGAGGCTTGTCGCCGCCATCGCTGCGGATTGGGCCGTCGACGCTGCATGCCGCAGCATGTCGATCCGGCTTCTGACAACGTTCCTGAAGCAGCCGGGAGTAGACCTCTGCATCAACGGAAGCGCCAATCCGACAGTGTCAAAAGTGCTGGCCTCCATGAAGACTCCGGCGATACCGGAACCGGACTATTCTTCCCCGATGTTCTGGGCTGCCAGTCCGGTGGAGTTTGTCGGCGCGGTATTGCGCAAGCGCGCGGTGCGCTTTTCCAACTTGCTTGCCTGGCCAGCCGGGGCTGCGCTGGGAATGTGGGATTACGCGAGGGGGAGTGGGAGGGGCGGGAGTTCCGTGAAGGTTTTCCGGCTGCCAGCTTTCGACGACCGATTTGACCGTCTGTGGGATCTACTGCGCCAAGGCCCTGCGCGTTTGCGGTCTGTCCGCACGTGTGCCGTATTGGAATGGCGGTTTGGCCGCGCACTCCGGCAGGAGGGGGCGGTTTTGCTTGCTGCGGGGAGCTTGGACCGACTCACCGGCTATGCCGTTCTGCAAAGGCGTCCGAATCCCGAACTGGGTCTGGGCGTGTACGATGTGGTGGACCTTCAAGCCGTTGGCGACGATGCGGAAACTGTCCGGAGCTTGCTGATCGCAGCAGTGGCGGCGGCACGGGAGGACGGTGTTGGCGCGCTGAAGTTCCTGACCGGGCATCCGTCCAAGCGGCTGCCCGCGATCGGTCTTCACCCACACTCGTACAACTTGGGCTACAACCAGCTGTACTACCGGACCACGTCCCCGGACTTGGCCACTGCCCTGGATTCCCCCGACGTGTGGGATTTTGCGCCATTTGAAACCTACTGATGGGAAATCCTACAGAATTAGCGGTGTCGAAGCGTTTTCCGGCGCTGTGTTATATTGACGGTGCGTGACCCTCAATCAAGCTCTCTCCATCTGCAGGAACCGGACCAAGGGAGACACTTCGAGTCCTTATTTCCTCGCCTGCGGGTGTCAGCCCCTCCACTTGGGCACTCTTCTGGAGGCCCACCTCTACCAAAAATTGGCTGACGACGGCATCGGAGTCAGCACGGGCCATTACGGAGATCTTCCGGGCAGCTTGGAGTTGGCCTCTGGGTCGAATTGCGTTGGCGCGTTTGTTCTGGTGGAATGGTCGGACTTGGATCCGCGGTTGGGCTTGCGAAGCAGCGGGGGTTGGTCGCCGGCATCGATCACGGACATTCTTGGCACCTGTGCCGAGCGATGCGCGCGGATGGCGGATTCACTGCAGCGGCTTTCGGGCCGAATGCCGGTCGTAGTGGCGCCGCCGGGATTGCCCCACGCCCCGATCGGAACGACAATTAGTGCACAGGCGAGCCAAGTGGAGATGGAACTGGAATCGTGCCTGACCGGGTTCCTGTTGCGGCTTTCCAGACTACCGGGTGTCCGTGTGCTCGCGCGGTCCGCGCTGGCTACTGTGGGAAGTTCGGCTCCCAGACTTGACGCCAAGATGGAACTGCTTGCGGGGTTTCCGTATACGATCCCGTATGCGGACGCCCTGGTGGAGACGGCGGTCGGTCTCATGGTCCAGCAGACACCCAAGAAGGGGCTGATAACGGACATGGATGACACGTTCTGGTCCGGGATTGTTGGGGAAGTCGGGATCGACAAGGTGTCTTGGGACCAATCGAGCCACACGCAGGCGCACGGCCTCTACCAACAGATGTTGGGGCATTTGGCTGACATGGGCGTATTGCTTGGGGTTGCATCCAAGAACGAGCAGTCCGTGGTTGAATCCGCGTTGGCCCGGCCGGATCTTTATCTCAAGGCTGAGTCACTGTTTCCAGTGCGGGCGAACTGGGGGCCGAAATCCAAGTCTGTGGCCGAGATCCTGAAGATCTGGAATATCGACCAAACAGCCGCCGTCTTCATCGACGACAGCCCCATGGAATTGAGCGAGGTGCAAGCGGCCTTTCCGGGCATCACGTGCATCCAGTTCAAAGGGAAGGATGCAAACGGCGTTTGGGAGTTGCTCGGCCGGTTGCGTGACCTGTTTGGCAAGCCCCAGGTGGGTGCGGAGGACCTGCTGCGTCGAGCCAGCATTCAGGCCGCCGAGCAGATTCGGGACGCGGGTGATTCCGCCAGTTCACCGGAGTTCCTGCGCGGTTTGGCCGGTTGCGTCACCATCGAATACGCGAAGGATCCGTCCGACCGCCGGTCCGTGGAACTGGTGAACAAGACGAACCAGTTCAATTTGAACGGCCTCAGGATCGGCGAAGGGGAATGGCTGCGGATGCTGGAAAAGCCGGAAACCGTTCTTTCGGTGGTGTCGTACGCGGACAAATTCGGCCCACTGGGCAAGATTGCCGTGGCGGTTGGCACTAGAAGCGAAGGTACGGTCAGCCTCTCCCACTGGGTGATGAGCTGCCGGGCCTTCTCCCGCCGTATCGAGCACCACACATTGGCGAGCTTGTTCGAGACTTGGGATGCGGAGGAAATTGCGTTCGACTTCGCTCCCACAGCCAAGAACCAGCCTTTGCAGGACTTCCTTTCGTCGTTGGGGCTAGCCGGGGATGACTCCGGGAAATATCGAATCAGCCGCGCGGAGTTTTTTGCACGAAGCGGAGAACTGCCGCACTCTGTATCGCATCCCTAGAAGCGGACGGGCCGCGCGGGACGCGGCATCAAGTGTGCGGGAGGAAACTGATCGCGGCCAGGTCGTCCGCTTGTTTCTCTGAAGTGCAATAGGCAAGAATATCTTATGAGTCATTTACAAGAACGTCTCGCAGCCTGCTTCGCCGGGGTGTTTCCCGACATTCAGCCCGACGAGGTTCCACGTGCCAGCACAGCGTCGCTTGCTGCATGGGATTCGGTGGCGCACGTAACCCTACTTTCAGCCGTCTCCGAGGAATTCGGGGTGGAATTCGAGATGGAGGATTATGAGGACTTGGTTTCCTACGCGTTGATCTTGGATTGCCTGGAAGGCAAGCTGGCGTGATGCAAGTTGGGGCAATGAAGGAGGCGCGGGTTCTGGCACCGGCCGACTTTTCCGTCGGGATGAAGGCCGAGTTCGACCGCGAGATTACGCCGGAGGATGTCCGGATCTTTTCGGATCTTTCGGGTGACCACAACCCACTTCACAACGACGAGGCCTACGCGGCCGGCACGAACTACGGTGCAAGGATTGTCCATGGCGCATTTCAGGTGGGCTTGGCGTCGACTATGGCCGGCATGTATGTGCCCGGAAGGTCCGCCGTGGTGGGATCCTTCCAATGCCGGTTTCCGGCTCCCCTGATTTATCCGTGCCGCGTGCGCGTGCACGGCGAGGTGACGAACTGGAATCCGGGAACCCTCACGGGCACGCTGCGCGTCCGCGTGGTTGAATTGTCCCGATCCGTGTTAACAGCGGAAATCCACGTTGGTTTTGGCCTGCATGAGGAGCGGACTGCCGCCGATGCGGGCGCGCACGAACAAGTGGTTCGGGATTCAGGCAAGCCGGTGGTTGTGGTGACGGGGGCGGCTGGTGGTTTGGGTCAACATTTGACGTCCGCGCTTGCAAACCAGTACCACGTGGTGGGCGTCGCCAGATCGATTCCGACGATTCAGGCTGGAATTGGCGATGCGGGCGGGCCGGAATGGGTACGCGCTGATCTTGTGGAGTCCGACTGGGAGGCGGTGCTGGATCGCCAACTGGCGGGTCGTCCGGTTTATGGATTTGTCCATGCGGCTTGGCCTGGAATCGCCCAAGGCGGCCTACTCGATTCGGAGTTGGACAGTGTGGCCAAACAGGTGGATTTTGGTAGCCAGGTGACGATCCGCGTGGCTCGTTTTCTGCGGTCCCACAGTGGCGAATCGGCCCGGCTCGTGATTCTGGGCACGACTGCCGCGACTCTCTCTCCGGTGCTGAATATGGCCCCGTATTCGCTTGGAAAGGCCGTTTTGGAGCATGCGGTACGGTTGTTGGCACCAGAGCTGGCGAGAAGGAACATTACCGTGAATCTGGTCGCTCCATCGTTCATTCCGGTGGGGATGAACGCCTCGAAAACCAGCCGAATTGTCCTTTCGGCGGCGGCAAAGGTTCCCATGGGGCGTTTGGGCAGTCCCGATGATGTCGCAGCCGCTGTCGAGTTCCTCTTGTCGCCCGGTGCAGGTTTTATCAGCGGGCAATGCCTGCCGTTGACCGGGGGGGAACTATGATTCGGGACCTGCTGCGGACCGCATACCGCTCCGCGCTACCCCTGTTGTATTCAAAGACCAACTACAAGTTGTTCCTCAATACGGCGCTGGGATACATGGACCTGCGTCTTCAGCAGTTGGCGTCGGTTACCGATTACTTCTCGGGTTTCGTGCGTCCCGTGCCGATCATGGCACCGTTTGGCAAGTCGATGCTGGTGATTGCGCCGCATCAGGACGACGAAGCCATCGGCTGTGGCGGAGCCTTGGTGGCACAAGTGCGGGCCGGGGGCAAGGGCTTCGTTGTACTGCTGCAGGACGGCGGCGACGAGCACGCGGAGGGTGGAATGACGCGTGGGGAACTCGCCGAAATGCGCAACGGGGAGTCTCGCCAGTCGGCGGAGTGTGCCGGAATCGAACCTCCGACGTTTCTGTCCCACGCAAGCCTGAAGGCGGATTCCGCGCGGCTTGCGGAGGAACTCCGGTCAATCATAGCGGATCGGCGCGTTGATGCGATTTTTACGCCATGGCTGCTCGACGGTCATCCTGACCACCGCGAAGCCAACTACATCCTGGCCCGGGTCTTGGCGGACATGAAGTGGAAGGGCCGTGTCTTTGGATACGAAGTTTGGGGCCTCTGCATTCCAAACGTGATTCTGCCGATTGACGAAGTGATCGATGTAAAGCTGCGGATGCTCAAGTGCTTCCACTATGCGAACAGGGCACTGGACTATGTGAACACCACCAAGGGTCTGAACATGTTCCGTGCCCGCCTCCTGGCTGCGGGAACGTGCAGCCATGCCGAGTGCTTCTTCGAAGCGCCGGTCTCGGAATTCATTGAGCTGGTGGGACGGGTTCAAGCGGCGGAAGGCCGGCCCGGTCGAGCATAAGCAGGGTCCGAGCCTCCCCGACCAAGTAGAGGGAGCCGGTTACGAAGGTGGTCATCGGGGGATTCGACGCCATCTCCAGTGCTTCGCGGATTCCATCGGCGATTCGGAACGGTACTTCGGCGAAAGCGGCCAGGGATTCGGGGGCAAGGGACCGCGGCTGTTTGGGGGCGGTGAGGATGATTTCTGTTGCGAGGGGAAACAGGGTTTCCGCGACTTCGTCGACGGCCTTGTCCCGCATCGCGCCGAAAATGATTCGTATTGGCTGGTCGTGGAATGATTCCCGGATATAGGCGGCCAAGGCACGGGCTCCGGCCGGGTTGTGCGCGCCGTCGAGGATGATTTCTGGATTGCCCGGAAAGCGCTCCAAGCGTCCTGGCCAGTTGGTCGCGGCGATCCCGCGGCGGATGGCGTCCGGATCGATGCCGAGTACTTGCAGCGTGGCAATAGCGGTACGGGCGTTTTCCAGCTGGTGTGTGCCTTGGAGTGGACAAAGGTTGGCAAGGTCAGCCAATTCCTTGCCGAGCGCCGACGACTGGTGGACCGGAGCACGCATTTCGGACGCGCGGAGGAGGAGAAACGCCAGAGCCTCGGGACGTTGTTCGGCCAGAACCACCGGCACTCCGGGCTTGATGATGCCCGCCTTCTCCCCGGCGATCAGTTCGAGACTGGAGCCGAGGAACGCCTCGTGGTCGAAATCGACCGGGGTGATGACGGATACCTCCGGGATGACGACGTTTGTTGCGTCCAAGCGCCCGCCAAGTCCGGTCTCAAGCACAACGTAGTCGAGACCGGCTTGCGCGAATGCAACGAAAGCCATCGCGGTTACCGTTTCAAAGAAGCTTGGATGGGCATCGACAGCTTCCTGCGCAATCAGGCGCTCGGCGGCGGTGTGGACGGTGTGGAACGCGGCGACCCAATCGGCTTCCGAAATGTCATCGGTGCCAGTATCGGTGCCGATGCGGATGCGCTCGCGCGGGTCTATCAAGTGGGGCGAGGTGTAAAGGCCAGTTCGAAATCCGGCGGCACGAAGGGCCGATTCCACCATCGCGCAAGTCGAGCCTTTGCCGTTGGTTCCGGCTACATGTATAAACCGACCCTTGAGGTGGGGGCTGCCCAGCTCCGCCAACAGGATGCGCATTCGGCCGAGGTCCCATTTGACGGACTTCAGCTCATGGCCGAGCGAGTATAGGAACCCGATCGAGTCTTCGAAGGCGGTCATGCCGCCTGCGCGACGGGGCCTTGGAAGAACTCAAGCGTGTTGGCGATCCAGTGCTTCATCTCGTTGCGGGGGACAACGGCGTCCAGCATGCCGTGCTTGAGCAGGAACTCGCTGCGCTGGAAGCCCTCGGGAAGCTTCTGGCGGATGGTCTGTTCGATGACACGCGGACCGGCGAATCCGATGAGCGCACCGGGTTCGGCGATGTTGACGTCGCCCAGCATGGCGAAGCTGGCTGTGACGCCGCCCGTGGTGGGGTCGGTCAGGATGCTGATATAGGGCAGGCCCGCCTCGTCGAGGCGCATGAGCGCGGCCGAAATTTTGGCCATTTGCATCAGGCTGATGGCACCTTCCTGCATGCGGGCGCCGCCCGACGCCGAAACCACAATCACGGGTGCCTTTTCCTCAATGGACCGTTCGATGGCCCGGGTGATCTTTTCGCCTACGACGGAACCCATGCTGCCGCCGATGAATTTCGGCTCCATGGCGCAAATGTTCAAGTGGCGTCCGGCGAGGGTCCCGGAGCCGGAGACAAGGGCGTCCTTCATGCCCGTGGCGGCCTGGGTGGCCTTGAGTCGGGAGCTGTAGGCCTTCTGGTCCGTGAACTTGAGGGGATCGGACGATTCCAATTCGGCATCGTGCTCCTGGAACACGCCGCCATCGAACAGGTATGTGAGGCGGGTGCGGGCGTCCACGCGGAAGTGGAACCCGCATTTCCCGCACATGTTCATGGTCTGGGCCAAGTCGCGCTTCCAGATGATTTCGCGGCAGCCGTCGCATTTGAGCCAGAGGCCTTCTGTCTTGACGGTGCGCTCGGAAGCATCCTGGTCGGGCTTCCTGTCGGATTCAGTGTCTCTTTTAAACCAAGCCATTCTTTATGCCAAGCGTTTGGATGGGAGTGTTAGCGCGGATGCTGTTAAGGCGGATGCTGTTATCGCGGATAAGGGTGCCCACGCAATATTGTAAACGCCCGGTAGATCTGTTCGGCGAGTACGGCGCGGGCGAGTTCGTGGGGCATGGTCATTGCGGAGAGGGAGAGCAGCAGGTCGGCCCGGTCCTTCCACTCCTGGGGGTGGCCGTCGTGGCCGCCGACGACGAATACCAGGTCGTGCCCGGCCATCTCGGCGCGCCCCACCAGATCGGCCAAGGCGTTGGAATCCATGGACTTGCCAGCCGGGTCGAGGAGGATCTTCTTGGCGCTGGGGTGCTTGGCGAAAAAATCATCCCGACCAGGCTTGGTCTCGGCCATGGTGGTTTTGGAATAGCGGTCGGCACGTTTGATGTAGTCGGATGCCATGGCGTTGGCGTGGGCATCCTTTGGCTTGCCGACGTAATAGACGAAGGTCTTCACTCCGCCGGGGTTTCGACTGGGGCTTCGACTGGTATCTCGACTTCCTTGCCGTCGCGCCAGAGGCGGTCGAGGTCGTAGAATTCGCGGGTCTTTTCGTTGAAGACGTGGACGATGAGATCCACGTAGTCGCCGAGGACCCATTCGCCGGTCTCGTATCCTTCGATGCCGCTGGCGTATTCGCGGCGGGCCTTCAGCTGCATCTGGATTTCGTCGCTGATTGCCTGGATCTGCTTGGGGTTGGAGCCGTTGCAGATCACGAAGAAGTCCGTGAAGCTGGTGACTTCGCGGAGGTCGAGGACCTTGATATTGGTGGCTTTCTTGTCTTCGGCGGCGCGGACGGCCACCAGCCA
>CAITMP010000685.1 GCA_903893525.1 uncultured Acidobacteriia bacterium
CTGGACGTGAAAACCAACCTGGTGGCCGCGAACATCGAGGTCGGCAAGCGCCCGTGTTCGGGACTGGCCGCCGGTTTCGGCAGCATTTGGGTGCCCAATTGCGGCGACAAGACCCTGTCGAGGATCGACATCAAGACCAATGCGGTGGTGGCGACCATCCAGGCGCCTCCCGCCGAGAGCGAGGGCGGCATTGCGGCCAGCGACGACGCGGTTTGGCTGGTGACGGACGCTGCGGGGAAACTGTCGCGGATCGACCCCAAGACCAATACAGTTGCAGCGACGGTCGACGTCCCGGCAGGCTCGGCCGCAGTGGTTTACGGGGATGGCGCGGTCTGGGTAACGACCCCGAAAACCAACATGCTGACGCGCGTGGACGCCAAGACGAACAAGGTTACGGATTCGATCGAGACCGGTCCCGGACCGCGCTTCCTGACGTTCGGCGGGGGAGCCATCTGGACTTTGAACCAAGGCGACGGGACCGTCTCCCGCGTGGATGTGAAAACCCGCAAGTTGGTCACCAACATCGAAGTGGGTGTTCCGGGCGGCGGCGGGGAGATTGCGTACGGGTTCGGCCACGTGTGGGCGACCATCTTCCAGATTCCGATTTCGGAGATCGATCCCGCAACCAACACTGTGATCCGGCAGTGGACGGGTGATGGCGGGGATTCGATCCGCGCCGGCCACGGGTCGGTCTGGCTTTCCAATCTTCGCGCGCACAACGTTTGGCGGCTGGATCCCTCGAAGTTCTAGCCTGCGGCAGCTTGCCGGAGACGCGGAGCCCATGCGGCAGGGGGCTCCGCTTCCCGTAGGAAGCCATTGGGAAGCCCCGCCAGTTGCTCCACATCGCTGCTGCCAAGCGCAAGGTCGGCCAGCAGCGCGTGGACGTCCTTCACCCCCGAATCCAGCATCAACCGTAGGCTTTGAGCCAGAATGCGCGGCGACTCCGGCGCTTGATCGTGTTCGCCGGGCTCTTCGGACTTCCAGCCGCGCCGAGCCATGTTGGCAACCAGCCGCCGTGCGTGCTCCTCGTCCAGCAAACCCAAGTCCACGCAGCGATGGACAATGGCCCCTATCGGGCAATTCCAAGTTCGTTTCAACCCGAGCATTGCGTCCAGAGTTGGGGACCAGACTTCGGGACCGAAGGTCCGCGCTGGCATGAGAAATGCACGGGCGAAGCGGCTCTGCAGTGGGTCTAGCCCGGCCTCGTCCCCAAGCACTAGCGATCCCAATGCACGGCCGGCGGAATAGCGCACGTTGCTTGGGGGGCTTTCAAGATCCAGTCCCATGTAAGGCTGGCCATCCAGGAACCTCGCGAATTGGAACGGGTGTCCGGCGGAGCCAGGAAGCCTCGCCACGATGCATCCGTGGTTTTGCAACAGGATCGTCATGCTGGCTATCGGCCCCGAGCCAGCCTGGAAGTATGTTCGGGCGGCGTCAGCGGCACTTTCGGCGTCGGCTGCTTCCCGAAGGTCCAGCAACGGCAGTTGCACAGGCGGGAGTTCGACGAATCTGCGGACATAGCCAGCCAATTCCCGTAACCAACCCAGCTTGGCGTTCATGCCGACCAGATCCGAGGGGACAGGGCGGAGGAAGTGGCGTTCAGGTAGGGATAGTTTTTCGGC
>CAITMP010000686.1 GCA_903893525.1 uncultured Acidobacteriia bacterium
CGGTCCTCGAAATGGGCATGAACCACGCCGGGGAAATCCGAGCCCTCGCCGAAATCGCGAAGCCCGACGTCGGGGCGGTTACCAACGTCGGCTGGGCCCATGCCGAAAATTTCCCCGAGGGGATTGACGGGGTCGCGCTGGCCAAGCGCGAGCTGATCGAGTCGCTCGGACCCGGCGGCACCGCAATATTGAACGCCGCCGACCAGCGCGTGGCGGACTTCGCCCAAATCCACCCCGGACGCACGATCTACTATGGTTTCGCGGAACAAGCCTCCGTACGGGCCGAGAACTTGGTCATGACTTCAAACGGAGCTACGTTCCACGCCCTGGGCCAGGATTTCGATTCACCCCTTGCCGGACGCCATAGCGTCAGCAACACTCTCGCCGCAATCGCGGTCGCGCGGGCGCTCGGCATAGCGGCAGAAAAACTTCCCGCCGCCGTCCGCAACCTCGCGGCAGGCCATATGCGCGGTGAACGCTCCGACCACAGGGGCGTCACCATTGTCAACGATTGCTACAATTCCAACCCCGAAGCAGCCCGCTCCATGCTGGAACTGCTCCGGGGAATCCCCGCCCGACGGCACATCGCCGTCCTGGGCGAGATGCTCGAGCTTGGCCGGGAGGCCGAGTCCCTTCACCGCGGCACAGGAAAATTTGCTGCAGGTGGGGCTGTTGATGTCCTTGTAGGCATCCGCGGCGCCGCCCGGTTCATGGTCGACGAGGCCTTGAAATCCGGGATGTCGGACGGCGCCGCGATCTTTTTCGACACCCCGGAACAAGCCGGACAATTCATTCGCACCGTGGCCCAGCCGGGCGACGCAGTGCTTTTCAAAGGTTCGCGCGGAGTCCAAGTGGAGCGCGCACTCGCACAATTTGTCGGGACAGGGAACTAACGTTCATGCTCTACTGGCTTCTTTACGAACTTCTCTATCCCTCGGTGAAGGCATTCAACGTCTTCCACTATGTGACGGCCCGTGCCATGTTCGCCAGCCTCACATCACTCTTCTTCTGCATCTGGCTCGGCCCATGGACCATCAAGCAACTGCGGATCCTGAAATTCGGGCAGCATATCCGCGAGGACGGTCCCCAGTCCCATATGAAAAAGGCGGGCACCCCAACTATGGGGGGCCTGCTGATCGTCGCCAGTATCGTTTTTTCAACCCTGCTCTGGGCGGATCTGAAACATCTGTACGTCTGGCTGGCCCTCTTTGCATTGGTCGCATTCGCCGGTATCGGGTTCATTGACGACTACGCCAAGGTCTCCAAGAAGCGGAATCTGGGGCTGACCGCCCGCCGCAAGTTCGGACTGCAAATGCTTGTCGCTGCACTGGTGACGCTGGTGCTCGGATACATGCGGTCGACTGGAGCCTATTCAACCACGCTGAATGTCCCGTTCTTCAAGCAGTTTCAACCGGATCTGCTGATCCACGCCGCACTGGCCAATCCGTTCACGTACCCACTGGCATTCCTGCCCTTCTACCTGTTCTTCGTATTCGTGGTGGTGGGGTCCAGCAACGCGGTGAACATTACCGACGGCCTGGACGGCTTGGCGATCGGCCTGATGGTGATCTCGGCCGGGGCCCTGACTTTGTTCGCCTATACCAGCGGCAACCGCGAATTGGCGGCCTACCTGCTACTGGCCCGCAATCCGCGCACGGCCGAACTGACCATCTTCTGCGCGTCGATGACCGGGGCAAGCCTCGGGTTCCTTTGGTGGAATGCGCATCCGGCCAGCGTGTTCATGGGCGACGTCGGATCCCTGTCACTCGGCGGCGCGATGGGAGTCGTCGCGGTTCTGATCAAGCAGGAAATCATCCTGATTTTCATCGCGGGCATGTTTGTCATCGAACTGATGAGCGTCATCCTGCAGGTGGGCAGCTTCAAGCTCCGCAAGAAGCGGATCTTCAAGATGGCACCCATTCACCACCATTTCGAGGCCCTCGGCTGGCAGGAATCGAAGATCATCATCCGTTTTTGGGTGATCGGATTGGTGATGGCGCTCTTCGCCCTCACAACGCTGAAGTTGAGATAAACCATGTTTCCCCGCACCTTGGTTTTGGGCATGGAAAAGACCGGCCGGGCCGCCGCGGAATTTCTGCGCGCGCGTGGCGTGGACGTGACCGTGTCGGATATCAAACCGTTGGAGCTACCGAACTTCAGGCTGCAATCCGACGACCTGCTCGACGAACCTTGGGACCAAATCGTCCTTTCACCCGGCGTCCCGGCGGATCTCCCCGGCCTGAACCGCGCCCGCCAGCGCGGCGTGGATGTGATCGGCGAAATCGAATTGGCAGCACCATACCTGAAGGGCCGTACGATCGGCATCACGGGCTCCAACGGCAAGACGACGACGACATCGCTGACAGGCCACATTCTGGAAACAGCCGGAGTCCCCGTTCAGGTCGGCGGGAATATCGGGACCCCGGTGATCGCGATGACCGAAACCTCCCGCGACGACCAGTGGAATGTGCTGGAACTCTCCAGCTTCCAACTGGAGACCATCCGGACTTTCCACGCACACGTGGCAATGTGCCTGAACGTGACCCAAAACCATCTGGACCGGCACCACACGTTCGAAAACTACGCAGCAGCAAAGGCCAACATTTTCCGCACCCAGCAAGTGGGCGACACCGCGATTCTAAACTCGGGCGACGCCGTCTGCCGCTCGTTTGACGGAATTGGCAAGGCCGACACCATCTGGTTCGGCGATGAGAACATCCACGACGGGCAACTCTGGATCAATGGCGAAACCTTGATGCCACTGTCCGAGGTGCCCATCCCCGGTCGCCACAACGCCGAAAACGTGCTCGCCGCAGCCACCGCCGCGCAGTTGGCAGGGGTGCCGCTGGCCGCAATCGCCGCGGCCGTCCGCACATTCAAAGCCGTCGAACATCGCCTCGAATTTGTCGCCGAGATGTCCGGTGTCCACTACTATAACGATTCAAAGGCCACCAGCGTGGACGCCACCATCAAGGCGCTCGATTCGTTCGAAGGCAACCTTTGGGTGATTCTAGGCGGCAAGGACAAGGGCAGTGATTATTCGCTCCTGCGCGAGCGGCTGTCGAACAAGGCCCATGCGGTGCTGTTGATCGGCTCGGCCGCCGACAAGATCGCATCCCAGTTGGAAGGTGCGGCCCCTGTGGTGATGGCCATCACACTGGAACGCGCCGTAGCGGAAGCCCGATTGCAGGCCCAGCCCGGGGACACGGTGCTGCTGGCC
>CAITMP010000687.1 GCA_903893525.1 uncultured Acidobacteriia bacterium
CGCCCTGAAACCCCACTTCGACCCCGACAGCGGCCAAGGGTCGGTGACTGCGGGCAACGCATCCCAGCTTTCAGACGGCGCGTCTGCAACGCTTTTGATGGCCCGCGAACACGCCGACGCGCTGGGAGTTCCATACACACTCGCCTTCCGTGGTTACACTGTGACCGGCTGCGAACCGGACGAGATGGGGATTGGCCCGGTCATCGCGGTCCCCAGGCTGCTCTCACGGCATGGTCTGACGGTTTCGGACATCGATCTTTGGGAGTTGAACGAAGCCTTCGCGTCCCAGGTAATTTACTGCCGCGACCGGTTGGGAATTCCAATGGACAGGTTGAATGTGAACGGCGGTTCCATTGCGATCGGCCATCCTTTTGGGATGACGGGATCGCGCATGGTGGGAACGCTCGCCAACGAAATGGCCCGGAGACAGGGTGCCCGTTACGGCGTGGTCACGATGTGCGTGGGCGGCGGACAGGGCGCGGCGGGGCTTTTCGAGAAACTACCCTAGTAGAGTCAGAACAACGGATCGTTGATAGCCAGCAATGAAGAAAGCGCTCCGGACGGATTGGCGAGGAGCCCGAAGGCGACGATTTGGCTGAAGCTGTCGGAACTAATTGTTACCGTACCCTTGGTGCCTGCAGTTTCCTTGGCAATGCCGCTGCCCGGGACGCCGTCCTCAGGACCGGCAACACCGGAAAGTCGAACGGTGCGGGATCTAGGCCCCAAACCGATGAATTTCTCGGAGACCACGCCGCCGTTCTCGGATCGAAACTGCACCCGCACTCGTTGCCCGCTGGATGGAAACGGATTCAGGATAGCCAATGCAGTCAGATAACCGTTGGAATTGTCATACGGGAAACTGACTGACGCGCTGGTGGAGTCCAACGGAATCGACACCTCCCAAGTGGCTTGGGGCGGCACGGAAAGCTTGAAGATCAATGAACCAGTAACGCCGGAAATCCCAGCACCGCAAGTGGTTCCGGCGTCAGTGGTGGGACATTCCGGTGTGCTTAGACGCGCATATCCTTCCTGCAAATCCTTGCCGCCGTCTGCGGTATCAATGAATTTTGTGCCTCCTGCAAAAAGCGATCCCTCCGTATACCAATTGCTTTGCCCGTCTGACAAGCGCAAATTGAGTTGTTCCCCTACGGGGGTCCGAAATTCGAGGCGGTACCTTATGGTCCTGGTGGTGCTATTCCGCAGAACAATTGTGGAGTGCCAGCCACCACCGCTCACAATCTGCGCAAAAAGGCGTTGTTGGACGTAGAGTCAATACCGGCATAGGACGTTTCGACGCCGGATGCCAGAAGCAGGGGCAGGAGTAGGAGCTTCGTCAGTTTATGCGATTCCATTTCAACCTCAATACAGGTATAGCAGAAGTCGCGGAGAAGCTACGAGCGCCACACCATCACCACCGCAGATTCCAGCGGCTCGTGGTAGTAGCCCTCGATTTTCGAGACCACCCGGAACCCGAACCGCTCATTGAGCGCGATCATGGCGGCGTTGGACTCCCGCGAGGTGCCAACCACTCGCCCAAATCCGTGCCGCCGGGCGTACGAAAGCTGCCACGATTTCATCAGCGACCCCAAGCCCTGCCCTTGAAAACGAGGCAGAATTCCGGTGGTTGCAACGTACAGGCTGCCGGGTTCCGGCACCATTTCCCCGTCCGGCCCAATGCCAACGTTCTTTTCGAATGCGCAGCAGCCCGCCTTCACGCCGTCCACCAGCAGCCACCACGATTCGTATTGGAGCCAGTCCTCGCGGTGGAAGGCGTCCGTCCGGAAAACCTTGCGGTCAAAGATCACCAAGCTGCGGAGGTCCTTCGGCAGCGCTACCCTACGGAATTCGGTCTTCATTTGCGTTTCGGCGGAGGAAGTGGCAGGGTCACATCCAAGCCTGGAATCCGGGGCAGCGGCTTGACCACTGGCGTGAGGGCCCCAGGAAGCTCGCTGTCCGGCATTTCCACCTTGCGCGGAACCGGGGCGGGAGGAGGCACGAACTGGCGCTTGGACTCGTGTGCCACCGGCGGTGTCTTCCAACGCACGATCCCGCGTTCGATCTCATCCAAGCCAAAATAGCTAAACACCCCCGCTGCACCCGTGGCGGCGGCAAATACCCATCGGCGGACCAAATTACGCCCCCTGCGAACCCGCAGCAGAGTCGTCATGGGCCACGCTCTGCAGCCAACGCGAGGCAAATCCCGAGAAGGTTCGCTTGACCACTGCGGAAAACTCGGGCTCGTCCAAGGTCCGCAGCGCCCGGACAAGTTCATAATGCTCGCGGCCCATCGCCTCGGTCAGCTGTGCGCCACTGGCGACAACCACGAAGCTGAACAGAGGGGACATCAACCGTTCCAAGGTTTCAGCCAGGAATGTATTGCCGGAGAGCTTCCAGCAATAACGGTGGAAGCGGAAATCGCGCTCCAAAAACTCCTTCTTGGCCCCGCGCTTGCCGGCATCGACAACGTCGTCGATCAACCTGGTCATTTCGGCCAGGTCGGCCTCGGTGGCGTGGACCTTCACCCAGCGCAGCGCCAAAGTCTCCAACTCGATGCGGAGCGCGTACAACTGGCGGACCTCGTCGTTGGAGAATTCGGTGACAAAGGTGCCGGTATTGGTAACACGGCGGACGAATCCCTGCCCCTCCAATGAAATCAGGGCCTCGCGGACCACAGGAGTGCCAACCTTCATTTGACGCGCCAGCTCCCGCTCCACGATGGCATCACCGGGCTTGAACTGCCCTTCCAGAAAAGCATCTTTCAGCGCGTTGATGACGCGGTCTTTCAGCGATACCGGTTCGATTTCAGCGAAGGTGGGCATGTGTGGATGCGGACTTGTCTATAGCGGTCGAATCACTGATTGTACACGGTTTGGGGATCAATGGAATGGTTCCGCCAGTGGACGAGAGCCGCAAGAAGCACTATGGCGAGCCCAACTGCGCCTGGAACCCAAAGTCGGTGGGCGAAAGCCAAGGCGGCAAAGAATGCGACCACGGACCAGCCGACACGCCCTGTACCGCGGGATGATTGCGGGAGAACGGCGAGAATCGCCCATGACGCAACCAGCCATCCGGCGAAATTCGTCCATGGGATCCCGAAGTAGGCCCCCCCGTCCAGCCACTGCCAGTACTGAAGTGGTCCGGCCGCGACGGGATCCAACGCGAAATCCACCCCCACCATGACGAGGGCACCGAAAAATGGGGATGGGGTGACGGCCCGCGCGAAATCGATCAGGATCAACCAGGCGAAGGCCATGGTGACAGGCACTCCGTAAAACGATGGCCCCAGCGCCGGGGTGTATGCGTAACGCCCGAACGGCAGTCCCGTGTGGACACCCAACAATTCAAAGCCACACCCGAGCCCTGCAGCCAAGGTCAACGACCGCCACGCTTGCGGGTTTTCCGATAGGGCCAGCAATCCGGCCACGATCAGGAACAACGGGGACGCCCAGCGGGTATTTGGGGCGACACCCCGTGTGGCAACACCTCCGAGCCATAAAAACCCGTACACGATCCACGCGGCACGCCGAATATGGATTGTCTTCAAGGTTTCCGTGCCCCGATCTGGCGTGCCCCAATCTGGCGGGCCACGATTGCTGCCGACATGAGTACGGTGGGTGTACCGCCGCCGGGATGGGTAGTCCCCCCGACATGGTAAAGCCCGGAGACATCCGGGTTCCGGTTCGAGGGCCGTAGAAACGCGTTCCGCCAGCCATGGGAATCCGAGCCGTAGATGGACCCGCCTGGAGTCAGGTAGCTGCTCTCAATACGCGCCGGAGTCCAAGTATCGGAAACAACCACGTCCCCGCGGAAATCGGGAAACCCTGCCAAACCCAAGCGGTCGAACACACGCTGTCGTGCGGACGCGGCCATGCTGTCGGTCCATACGGCCGAGGCCTCCCCGACGCCAGGCGCGTTGGCCATCACAAACAGGGTGGTGCCATTGCCGGGGGCGTTCACATAAACGGTGGGATCGTCCGGGAAGCGCTGATGGTGGAAGATTTGCGAAAACTCGCGCTGGTAGTCGGCAGAGAAGCAGACGGTATGCTCCCGAATCCCCTTCAATGGTTGACGCAGTCCGAACAACTGGACGAAACCGGACATGGATCGGGACCGGGGTGGGATGGCCGGCTTCCCGAGGAGCCCGGCAGTGAATTCGGCGTCCCCGTTCACGACCACGACATCGGCTGAAATCCGCTCCCCATTTTCCAATTCAACTCCGCTCGCCTTCGCGCCGCTCGTGAGAATCCGTGCAACACGGGTCGAGGACCTCAGCTCCACACCCTTCTCACGCGCGATGGACAACAGGCCCTCGACGATTCCGTACAGCCCCCCACGTACAGCGTACCCTCCGAATGCGTACTCGATATAGGGGATCACAGCCAGGGTGGCGGGCGAGAGGTACGGCGAG
>CAITMP010000688.1 GCA_903893525.1 uncultured Acidobacteriia bacterium
CACGACGCTCTTCCGATCTAATCCCCCGAGGCTTCACGCCGCCCTGTCCAAAAACGACCGAGCACCCGAGCACCGACCCCACCACCAACAAAAAAATTGCTTTCCCCATCAGTTTCCTCCCCTTCTACTTCAATCTGGCTGTGGGGCAGGCATTCTTGCCTGCAGCCGCCTTTTAGGCGGCCATAACCGTGCCGTCCGGTGCGCCAGCAAAGCCATTCCCAGCCAAGGCACTTCTCAAAGTTGGTAGCCCCCTCCCCTACTCATGCAACAAAGGCAACCGCACCACAATCGCCAACTGTTCCCCCTTCGCCCCCGACCCCCGCGCCGCAAACAGCTTCACCCACTCCCCATCCTCAAACCGCCGCGAACTCGACGGTCGATGCCGCCGCTCCACCTCCGCCAACCGAGCCTCGAAATCCTCCCGCTCCACCGTCGAGCCCATCCCCGCAAACTCCGTCAGCGTGGCCGTAGACGCGACCACCACCAAATTCTCCTCGCCCGGCTGGTTGTCCATCCGCATCCAGCCCGAGTCCTCGTCGGGCACCGTAACCTTCTCGCCCGCAGCAATCGGATTCTTCAAGCTGGCCCGCTCGCTCGGAAACAACACTTGGTAAGTACTCTGCCGAGGACCCCGTGCCACCACCCAGACATGCGCCGCGAACTCCGGCCGGAAGATCAGCCGGAACTTGTCGCCGCTGCGGAACCGCCGGTCTTCCCGGACCATCCCGGTGTTCGGCGCATCCGCCCCGCCGTCCGTCCGCACTTCGATGGCGTACGCAAGCTCCGACTCGCCCGACTTCTCCACCGGCGGCAGCGGCAGTTCCGCCGCGCCGTCCTTGGAACCGCCAGCCTTGTCGCCACCGCCCCCGGAGCAGGCGGCCAGCCCAAGGCCGCCTGCGATTGCCACAAACAAATTCCGCCTATGCATCGAATTCCCCCGCCACCCGTTCCCCCACGACCAGCCTATTTCCCCGCAACATGCCGCAGATCCACCGGCACAAGCATCGGTTTGGCCGCCTTCGACGCCGCCGCATAGCTCTCGATCTCAATCCCGCGTGAGGACGACACATTGGCGTTGCCGCTATACTCCATCAGGCTGCGCGTCAGCTGCACCGAAACTTCGGCATTGGGGCGCAACTTGCCGGTGGCCATGTCGAAATACGGACTGAAGTCGATGGGAGTCGGCGAGACCACCACCAGCAGCTTCTCCATGCCCGGCTTGCGGTCCATGCGGAAATACTTGTCCTCCGCCGAGGGAAACGCCTTGCTCACGTGGGCGGGCACAAGGTTGTCACCCCCGGCCTGGTGGGTCGGAAACAGCAGCTGGAAGGGCGCTGTTCCCGTGGCCGTTGTGGTGGTCTTGGTCGTGCTGGTCGTCTTGCTCGTGCTGGTCGTCTTGGTGCTGCCCGACCCAGTGGTGGTGGTGCGCTCGTCCTCGTCGCGGACGATCTCGATGCCGCGCGAGCCCGCATAGCGGTCGAAACGGGCGGGGTCGGTGGAAACCGACCGGAGCAGGATGTAGACGTAGCTCTGTCGGTTCAGTTCAAACTGGAACTTCATCCGGTCGCCGGATTCGAACGTGTGGGTCGCGGGAACCAGGGTGCGGCTGCCATCGTGCTCCAACTGCACATTGAAGCGGATCGCCGCCGGGCCGTTCCCGGTGCTGTCCAGATACATCCCGCGGGGATCGCTGGTCTGCCCGAACGCCCCCCCAACCATCAACGCCAC
>CAITMP010000689.1 GCA_903893525.1 uncultured Acidobacteriia bacterium
AAGACGAAAAGAAGATCGCCGATTTTCTCGGACGTGGCCTGCAGGGTGCCGGCTATGCCGTGGATGTTGCGCAGGACGGGACCCGTGCCCTCCAATTTACCCACGACACCGACTACGACCTGGTCATTCTCGACCTCATGCTCCCCGACATGGACGGTCTCAAGGTCCTTGAACGCATCCGAGCCCGCCGAACCGGCCCGCCGGTTCTCATTCTGAGTGCGCGTGGCCACGTCGATGACCGCGTCAAAGGGCTCGAACAGGGGGCCGACGACTACCTCACCAAGCCCTTCGCTTTTGTCGAACTCCTCGCCCGCGTCCGGGCCCTCCTTCGCCGCGGCCAGCCCACCCCGGAACGGCTCCAAGTGGCCGATCTCGTCGTCGATTGCTCCCGCCGCAAAGTGATCCGCGGCACCGAAACGATAGACCTCGCTCCCAAGGAATTCGGCATCCTCGAATACATGATGCGCAACAAGGGCCGTCCCTTGAGCCGCACCATGATCGTCGAGCACGTTTGGGACATGGACTACGACGGCCTCACCAACATCGTTGATGTCTACATCCGCCACCTGCGCAGCAAAATCGACGACCGCTACAACACCAAGTTGATCCACACTGTGCGCGGCATCGGTTACATGATCGAGGCACCGGAAAAGGCAGCTCGCGCGGGCGGCGACAGCCCATTCGACAACTAACACCCAGGAACCATGAGCGACCTGAAGCGCTTGGAGTCGATTTTCCTCGCAGCCGTGGAACTCGACGGGGAGGCCCGCCGCCGGTATCTCCAAGACTCCTGCGAAGGCGATCCAGAACTGCTGTCCGAAGTTCAGGAAATGCTTGCGGCGGACGCGCAGGGCGGCGGTCTCTTCGACCAGACCGTCCGCAGTGCCGTTCGGGAGGCGGTCGAGCCAACATTGGAAGGTCTCCAACTGGGTGGCTACCGCATTGTCCGCGAAATCGGCCGCGGCGGCATGGGCACGGTCTACTTGGCCGAACGTGCGGACGACGAGTTCGAAAAGCGCGTCGCCATCAAGGTTATCAAGCGCGGCATGGATTCCGCCGACATCCTGCAGCGATTCCGGCACGAGCGCCGCATTCTCGCCGCGCTGGAACACCCCAACATCGCGCAGCTCCTGGATGGCGGCTCCATGCCGGACGGGCGACCCTACCTCGTGATGGAGTTTGTTGATGGCGAGCCGTTGGTGGACCATTGCAACAGGCTCCACTTGAACGCCCGCGAACGCTGCTCCATTTTCGCCAAGGTTTGCGACGCAGTCGCCTTCGCGCACCGAAACCTGGTTGTCCACCGCGATCTCAAGCCTTGCAACATCCTGGTCAAGGCCGATGGCACTCCGAAGCTGCTCGACTTCGGCATCGCCAAGCTGATCGAGCCCGGGACCGAGCCGGGCCAGACGATGATGGAATACCGGGTGCTGACTCCCGAATACGCCAGTCCCGAGCAACTTCTCGGTCTTCCAGTCACAACCGCTTCGGACGTATACGCGCTTGGAGCGGTCCTGTTCCACCTCCTCGCCGGTAGCGGACCGCACGTTTTTACCAGTCGTACTTTCGAGGATTTCCGTCGCACCGTGTGTGAGACTGCGACCGAGCGTCCCAGCCGCCGCGCCGATCCGGTTCTTGCCGGCCAGATCCACGACGAGCTTGACCGAATCGTCATGATGGCTTTGCGCAAGGAGCCCGAGCGCCGATATGCCTCCGTGGACCAGTTACGGGAAGACATCGAACGCCACTTCTCAGGGCGGCCCGTCCTCGCCCATGGGGATTCGGTTGGCTACCGTGCCGGAAAATTCCTGCGTAGGCACTCGTGGGCGGTGGCGGCAGCGGCTATGGTTGCCGCAAGTATTCTGGGCGGTTCCTTGGTTGCTGTCCATGAAGCCAAACTTGCAGCCGCAGAACGCACCATCGCGATCGCGGAACGGGACCGCGCCGAGGTCCAACGTCGGAACGCCGAATCCGAGCACGCCAATGCGGAAGCGCAGAGGGTTCTGGCGCTCGCAGAGCGCGACCGCGCCGAACGCGAGTCCAAGGATGCCCGTGCCCAACGCCTCCGTGCCGAAGACCGGTTGCAGGACATCGTCCGCCTTGCCAACACGTCCTTCTACGATGTGGACGATGCGCTGTCCAGAGCTCCGGGCACCATCGAAACCCGGCGCTCCGTCATCGCCTCGGCCTTGGCCTATCTCGACCGTCTAGCCGCGGGAGGCAATGCGGACCGGAGCCTCACCCGGGCCATCGCCCTCGGGTACATGACCATGGGTGACGCACTCGGAGCGCCCGGAAAGCCAAACATCGGTGATGCCGCCGGAGCTATCAAGAGCTATGGCAAGGCCGCCGACGCGATGTCCCACCTCCCGATCGTCGACGACCCCGAGCTCTCGGTGCTCATGGGACAGATCCAAGTGCACTTGGCGCAGCGTTTGTTCCAATCCGGGGAGCGGCGCACTGCCGTGGAAATTACGCGTCGCGAGGTCAACCGTTCCATTGAACTGGTCCGTCGCTTTCCCAAAGACTTCCAAGTGCTTCTTTTCCAAGGCACCACTTTCGAGGTCCTCTCAGACGTCCTGCAGGAGAACGAAATCCAGGACGCGGTCGCTTACTCCCGGCGCGCCGTGGCCGCAATTGAACAAGCGGCCGCGATCTCGCCAGCCGAAGAGGCTCGTGCCAACCACTTGGGTGAAGCCTACAGCAGCCTTTCACAGACCCTCACCCGCGCCGGCCAGCTTCCCGAAGCCTTGGTTTACGCCAAGAAGAGCTTGGAATTGCGTGAGAAGCGCGCTGTCGGCACGCCTGGCGACGTGTTCGTGATGCGAGGACTCATGATGAGCTACGTCCGGGTGGCCGAAATTGTTGGCGGCCCAGTCTTCCGTGGCTCCAAGCCGGACGACGCCACCGCACGGGAGTACTACGGGAAGGCTCTCCTCAAGGCCGAATCCATCCTCAAGGCCGATCCCAACAGCACCACGGCCAAGGAGGACTACGCAATTGTCTCGATGCGTTTCGGTGCGTGTTACGCGCCCGCTGACAAACGCGACGAGTCGATCACCCAACTCCGGAAAGCCCTTGCCCTGTTCGACGAGGAGCTGAAGAAGGATCCCACCGCGCGTGAGAAGCGAATCAACCGCGTCATGAACCTTTACTACTTGGGGCGTACATTGGACGAGGCCGGTCGGACCCAGGAGTCGGTGGAAAGCTCCAGAGCCGCCGTTGAGGCCGCCGACGCCGTCGTCGCCAGTTCCTTGGATTCGCTCGCAGCGCGCTCCTGGGCAATGCGTGCCTACGAGTTGCTCACGCGGATGCTCGCCAAATCGGGCGCGCGCGCCGAGGCCGTCGAAGTTGCCCAGCGTTCGATCCAAGTCGCCACGGACATGTCCAAACGTGATCCCAAAATCATGATGGCCGCCTATCCCGCCACAACCTGGGCCCGCGTTGCGGGATTGTACGACTACATGGCTGCACTCCCCGGCCACGACCCGGTCTTGGAGTCGAAAGCCGCCGCGGACGCCTACCGAAAAGCCATCCAGGCTCTCGAAGGTGTTGTCGATTCGCCCGCCATCAATGTGGCCTCCCGGCGCGACGCCTGGCAGAGGGCACTAGCCGCCGCGACCGCCAAATCAGGTGGCAAGTAGCTGCGTTTCTGGATGATGACCTGAACCGGCTGACTGGGATCACTTGGACCCGCGACGAACTCCATTCCCGCCAAGTTGACGCGATGCCCAGCTTCGTGGACACCAACGTGCTCGTCTACGCCTTGGCTGGCGGTTCGATTCCACGGCGGTTGTGGCAAAACGGCTCCTGACGCGCCCGTTGGACGAAGGCGAATTCCGCACCAGCACCCAAGTCCTTCAGGAGTCGTTCGTTACCCTGACCCGAAAATTAGGGCTACCGTGCGACTGGCGGAATGTCCTGTTCTGTACACCAAGGATCTCAACTCCGGTCAACTGAGCCTTGGGGTGCGCCTTGTCAACCCATTCCTCGAATCGGTCCACTGAAAGAGCTTTCCCGTCGCCCCGACTCCACTCCGCTCGTTATAAGGTAGTGAACGAGGCGTTATAAAGTAGTTAACGAGTAAGATGCCGTATCTCCGCTTCGTCCCTTCCCGCTTTGCAGCCCGTTCGGTACTCGCAGCCCTGCCAGTCTTCGGCCTCCTCTACGTCCAAGCCCAGAGCAGTCCCGACTACGCGAAGCAGATCCAGCCGATCCTCGAGAAGAACTGCTACTCCTGCCACGGCGAAAAACTGCAAAGTGCGGGCCTGCGCCTCGACCGCAAGGAGTCTGTCGTCCCCAAGCGCGACCAGATCTACAGTCGCATCGCCGGTTTGGGAAATTTGCCCCGGATGCCTATGGGCGGCAAGATTTCCGATTCCGAGATGGCATTGGTCAAGTCATGGGTCGATGCTGGTGCCCCCTGGTCCGATACCCCCGTTTCCAGCGCGCCGAAAAAGAAGCACTGGGCATTCGTAGCACCCGTCCGCCCAGCGCTTCCGACCGTCAAGAACACCAAATGGGCTCGCAACCCAGTCGATCGCTTTATCCTCGCAAAGCTCGAATCCGAAGGCCTCGCGCCCTCTCCGGAAGCTGACCGCGCAACCCTGCTGCGCCGCGCGTCGCTTGACATCACAGGTCTGCCCCCTACCCCCGCCGAAGTCGACGCTTTCATTGCCGACCGCAGCCCGCGGGCATGGGAGAAGCAGGTGGACCGCCTCCTCGCCTCCCCCCACTACGGCGAAAAATGGGCCCGCCACTGGCTGGATGGCGCCCGCTACGCCGATTCCGACGGCTATGAAAAGGACAAGCCGCGCTTTGTGTGGTTCTACCGGGACTGGGTTATCAACGCCTTCAACCGGAACATGCCGTACAACCAGTTCATTGTTGAGCAAATCGCCGGGGATCTGTTGCCCAACCCTACGCAGGATCAACGGGTTGCGACTGGTTACCTGAGAAACTCCATGATCAATGAGGAGGGTGGCATCGACCCCGAACAGTTCCGCATGGAAGCCATGTTCGACCGCATGGAGGCCATCGGCAAGGGCATGCTCGGTGTCACCATCCAGTGCGCCCAGTGCCACGATCACAAGTATGACCCCCTCAAGCAGGAGGAGTACTACCGCCTCTTCGCGTTCCTCAACAACTCCCACGAATCCACGGCGGCGGTCCACACCCCGGCCCAGCAGATGCAAATCGCGGGCA
>CAITMP010000690.1 GCA_903893525.1 uncultured Acidobacteriia bacterium
CCAACGGCACCATGGTCAACATCAACGACCTCTTCCCTGCCAATTCCGGCTGGATCGTCACCGGCGTTCAAGACATCAACGACGCCGGAGTCATCCTCGGCTCAGGCACATTCAACGGCGTAGACCACGCCTTCCTCTTCGACCCCAATGCATCCGCCACCCCCGAGCCCGGAACCGTCCTCATGATGGGAGGCGCTCTCCTGGTCTTGGCAAGAAGCCGCCGCTACTTGGCGACAGGCTTTGCCGGGTAGTACCCCTCCCGCGTCTGGACCGTCATACCCGGTTGCCGCACGGCGACCTTGACGGTCCGGTACGCCGTCGCATTGGGAGGGGCATCCGAGTTGTAGCCGATGTTGTACTGGCTCCGCAGCTCCTCCTGGATTCGATCATAGATCGCGTCGATCGAAAGTTTCTTCGAGACCTCGAAGAACGATCCGCCGGTCTCCCGCGAAATCTGCTCCAGCACCCGCTTCCCGTTGTTCCCCCCGCGCCCGGCCTGGTCGTCCGCGAACAGAATTGAGTACACCAGGCAATCGGAACGCTGGGCCGACTCGATGGCGTCGTTGAGAAACGTCCTGCTCCCATGGTCGTCGCCATCGGTCAGCAGGATCAGCGCTTTCCTGCCAGTTTGCGGACGCATGATCTCGTCCGACGCCAAGTAGATCGCATCGTACATCGTCGTGCCCCCGTTCGAGCCCGGTCTCCCCGGGGCCTGTCCCCGACCACGCCCGCCACCACCCGGATACCCGCCACCCCTGCGTCCGCGGCCTCCCATGCCGCCGGGAAATCCGATACCGGGGAATCCACCGCCATTGCCGCCGCCGGACCCGCCCCCCCTGCCGCCGCCACTCCCCCGCCCCGCAGCACCCTCGGGCATCGGAGGCGTCTGCAACTGATCCAGAGCCCTCTGCAGCGCGACCCGCGAATCCGTCAGATCCTGCAGCAATTCGGCTTCAAAATCGAAATGGAGGACGAACGTCTTGTCCATGCCGGCCCGGAGCACTTTGTCCAGGAACCGGAAGCTGGCCGACCTTTCATCGTTCAACAACCGTCGCTGGCTCAAACTCGTATCCACCAACAGGCCAAGTGTCAGCGGCAAATCGGTCTCGTGGGAGAAATACCGGATCTGCTGTGTCCGGCCATCCTCATTCACAATAAAATCGTCCTGGCCGAGAGCAGTAACCACCTTGCCCTTTTTGTCCCGCACATTAGCGAGGACTTGGACGACACGGACATCGGAGGAAAACGTGGCTCCCGGACCTTGGACGGAAAGCTCCTGGGCGGAAAGAGCCAAAGCTCCAAGCCAGGCCCCGCCTAGGGAGCGAAGGAAATTCCGCCGGTTGTCCAGTATGAAACGGTTAGGGGCAGGCACAGTGAATCGATGCGCCAAGCATGTGAACGGTTACTACTTGCGAACGGTTACTTCTTGCGTCGAATGGCGTTCACAAGCGACATGTTCTTCTCGGCGTCCCGGTCCCGACCCAACTGCTTCAACAGACCCGCGTGCGCTTCCAAAGTATTCGCCAGCTCCGAACTCATGATGCCGTAGGTTTTTTCCCGGATTCCCTCGGCCAGCTTGTAGGTGGAATCTGCCTGCGCCGTCTTCCCGGACTGGTGGTAGACGTACGCCAAACTCGCCATCGCATCCCCGAATTCCTTGTTCACCACGCCGCCATCGGCCTCGCGGATTTCCCCACAGCGCTTCAGGGATTTCTCGGCCTCGGCCCATGCCTTCATGCCTCGGTGCGCCTCACCCACCCCGCAAATAGCAGAGGCGGTTTTCAGGCTCTGCCCCCCCAGCAACCGGGAATACATGTCGATACTTTTCTGCAGATACGGCAGCGACTGCGCAAACTTGCTGTCATCCAGCAGCGTCGACCCGATGTTGTAATTGATGTTCGCAACATCCAGACTCTCCGGCCCGTAGGCGACCTCCAGAATCGTAAGGGATTTCTGGAACGAGGCAGTCGCGGGTGTGTATTTCTTTTCCGACCGGTACACCAACCCCAAACTGTTCAGAGTGCTCCCCACACGGGGATCAGAGGGACCGAACCGCTCGGCCTCGTGGAGCGCTTTCAGGAGCAGTTGCTCCGCACGAGCGTAGTCGTTCGACCCCGCCGCGTACAGGGCCTGCATCACCATATTTTTCCAAGCTTCCTCCAGATCGTCCGCAAAACAGGGAGCGACCGCCAAAAAGGCGAGTATTGGAAGGACCAGACTGCGAAGGCGGGGAATCACGGTAACTCTCCAATGATAGCCGATCAGGGATTCGACTCCCGACAAGTTCGCTTGGTACGGTACCATGACATTAACTATAGGGGTGCAAAGATGCGGGGATCTAGTACACAGATGGCCACAATCCTCATCGCCGATGCAGATCAAATGCGTCGGGAGGGGCTTGCAACCATCCTGGGGCAACAAGAGGACTTCCAGATCGTGGGGACGGCCGTCGACGGCGAGACCGCGCTCGCCGATGTCCGCCGCCTCCGCCCCGAAGTCGTCGTTCTCGACCTCAACCTTCCCAAACTCTACGGCACCGAGCTGGTTCGACGCATCCGCAC
>CAITMP010000691.1 GCA_903893525.1 uncultured Acidobacteriia bacterium
ATACCCTGGCTAATACTCGCCCTCGAACTGAGCGGCGAACACGATGAGGAACTGGTCCGCAGGCTCCAGCGCCGCGAGCCCGGTGCCATGGACGACCTTTACAAAAAGTACGGGCGATTGGCGTACTCAGTGATTCTGGCAGTCGTGCGCGACTCCGGGACGGCCGAGGATCTGTCCCAGGAAACCTTTCTCCGCGTTTGGACCCGCATACAAGCCTTCGAAGCCGGACGCGGTGCCCTTGGACCCTGGCTCTTGGCAATCGCGCGGAACCGGGCCATCGACCATGTCCGGTCCTCCGGTGCCCGCATTGGCCGCAACTCGACCGAACTCGACTCCAACACCCATCCATCGCTCTTCGTCGATCTCGACCGGCAGATCTTCGACAAGGACCATGCCAAGGTCATTCGAGCTGCGATCGCCAAACTGGGCGAGAACCATCGGGAGGTGATCCGCCTCGCCTACTACGAGGGCCTTTCGCAAACCGAAATGGCCGAGCGCATGGGGCAGCCCTTGGGTACGGTCAAAACGTGGGTTCGTTCGGCACTGAAAGTTCTGCGCGCCGAACTTGGCCAGGAGGCGGTCGCCGCATGACTTGCGAGGAACTCAAACCCGAATACGGAGCCTACGCCCTCGGCATTGCCGATGCCGAGGAGAAGTACGAAATCGCAGCCCATTTGGCCCGCGGATGCGAAGAGTGCACCGCCGGGGTGCGCTCGGCCATGGTGACCGTGGCGGCACTGTCGGGGGCGGTGGAACTGGTGGAGCCACCGAAGCGTTTGCGACGCCGAATCGTGGCCATGGTCGCCCCGGCAGCGGACAGCTGGCTTGGCGGGTGGGTGCCATGGGCCGTATCAGGAGCCTTGGCTACGGCACTGTTGGCGGTTTCAGTGCAGTCCGTCCTCAAGCCGCCCCCCAGCACGTCCAAGTTGGAGCAGGCGCTCTCCATCCTGAACGATCCGGTCACCCGTGATGTATCGTTTGGCGAGCCAACGGCCCGCGGTCGCGTCTTCGTCAGCAAGACCAAGGGCGTGGTCTTCATTGCGGCCAACTTGCCAAAACTCGCAGCGGGGCGGACCTTCCAGTTATGGGTCTTGCCCACGCAGGGCAACCCGATCTCCGCCGGAACCTTCCACGGGGAGTCGGACTCTTCCGCCGTCTATGTGCGTCCGGGTCCAGTGTCCGACGTAGCCGCGATGGCGCTCACCATGGAACCCGAAGGCGGCTCGCCCCAACCCACGATGACACCGTTTGTAGTGACTAAGTTGTGATAAGCTTTCTCACGGGTGGACGCCACGATAGATCATCGTTTGCCCGCAGGATTGCCATGAAGAAAACCGTAGTCATCACATCCGCTCTGCTACTGAGCCTCGCAGCCGCCCTTTGGGCCCAAAATATGGGCCACGGCGGCTCCCAAACCGTCTGGATTCCCAAACCTGTAAAGCTCACGGGCTGGGCGGCTCCACAGAAGCCCGTCTGGCACGTCGCCGACATCCTCGCGGCCCACAAGGGGCAGAAGAGCTGGTCGCAGCCCATCGTCAACGACGCGTTCCTCCACGGCGAGTACATCCAAATGGCTCCCGGCGAAAAGACTCCCAAGCGGGCGCACCCCGATACCCGCGAGTGGTGGGTGGTCCAGGACGGGCAGATCCGATTCACAATCGACGGCCAGGAACCCTTCATCGCCACCAAGGGCTTCCTCGTCCAAGTTCCCTACCGCGTGTTCTACACGATGGAGACAGTGGGCGACCAGCCTTCGCTCCGGTTCGAGGTCAACGTTGCGGGTGCCCACACGATGTACCCCGCCACCGACAAGCCCCCGGTTCTGGATGGCTACACCTTCCTGAAGACCACCGTTGCCAGCAAAGGCGTGTACGATCAGGGAAACAAGCCGTTCATCGACTTCTGGAAGGAGATCGTGCCGTCCGGCAAGGGCGCACGCTTCATCGCCGATGACCGCGCGGTTTCCAACATCATCATCGGCGATCCCAAAAAGCTGCCGCCCGCCAAGGAGACCGACAAAGGCCACTTCCATGCGGAATGCGCCGAATTCTGGTTCATCCTGCAGGGACAGATGGACTACCGCCTGGAAGGCGCTGGCGACATCGTGGCCAACCAAGGCGATATCGTGTACGCACCCCGTGGCCACTGGCACCGCCCCCGTTTTGGAGGTGAAACCCAGGCCACCCGTCTGGCGATGAACGGCTTCCAAGACATCGCACACTACTTCGAACCAAAGGATTAGTGACCGCCACAAGCTGAAAAGGGCCGACCCGGTGACTAACGGGTCGGCCCTTTTCGTTTAGGAAACTCCGATTTCCACCCAGCCAGCGAGCGCCGCCGGACGGTTCTTCAAGAACACCACGCGCCGAGTCTTGGGAAACGGCAGACCGCTCTGGATCGCGCGCTGGTAGAACGGCAACATACCCAGTAGTTTGCGCTGGTCGGAATCGTCCGAGCCGATTGTGGCGGACTTGCTGAGAAAACCCGAACCCCAGCCAATCGCCAGCAATGCCCGCCCCTGGTTCCGGGCCGACTCCAAACGCTTAGTCAGATCCTCGACCGAGGCACCCAGTTGCTCCAAACCGGTCCACTTGGCGTACTGGGCATGGATGGCCAGCTGCTTTTCAGCGTACTGGTTGGCAGCCTCGAACAGAGTCTGGTGGGTCACCGGCTTATTCCACCTGAGGACTTGGCGAACTTCCTCCCGGTTCAGAAAGTCGTTTTCGCGCCAGCTGCCTTCAAAAGTCGCACCCGGAGACGCCATTTCGGCAAAGCCGGGAGTGGCGTCCTCGGGCCGCTTGCCATCGACCGATCCACGGCCCGCCTGTTTCCAGCCGAGCGAATATTGGTCGGGACCCTTGGCCACCAAGGTGGACAGGCGCAGGCAGTAAACCCGGAAGTTCTCGTAGTTCCTAGTTTCGGAGTCCGAAATCGAGACCGCACGCAGACGGTCGGACCCGCCGCCACCGGTAGCTTGCCGTTCGAGGTCCTCGGCGGGACGGCGCGGAAGGCGCTGGTCCTTGAGTTTCCCGGCTAATTCCCCGGCAGTCGATGCTTTGGCGCGGGAGAAGACAAATGCCGTGCGGAGTGCTCCCTTGATGGCCGCACCGGGGAGGAAGGCACCGGCGGTGTTTGCGGAAAAGGTCGGAATGAACTGGCTTTCCGATGGAGCCTTGTTCCAGAAATTGGTGGACGAGGCGTCTTCAAACGGAACGCGGCGGTCGGCGTAGTTCTGGGCAAAACCGCCCCAGGAGGCAAAGTCCAATGTTGTGGCCTTGCGCAGCTGGGTGAGATAGCCTTCGAGGCGCGGGCCCTTGGCGAGCAGTTTGAAAATACGGGTCTGGTCGAGAACGTTGACGGTGTCGCGCCAGACCATGTAATCGATGGGTGACAGCTTGTTGCCGTCGCCGACGAGGGTGGGGGTGAGGACGGTGACGCGGTATCTCATTGTGCGACCTCTTCCGGCACGTCGACTGCGGGTTCATCCGGTGGCCCTGATTCGAAGATGATTTCGGGGGAGAGCACAGGTTCGGCTTCGATCACGACTTCGGGTTCGACTGGCGGCTCGGTTTCGAAGACTAGCTCCGGTTCGAGCGGGGCTTCGAGTTCGACAACAGTTTCGGCTTCTACCGCAACTTCCGGTTCGACCGCAACTTCCGGTTCTTGTACCGGCTCTTCGGTTATTGCCGCCTGAAAGGCGGCTGCAGCCAAGAATGGCTGCCCCACATTGGCTGGTTGGATGGCGGGGAGGGGGATGGCTAGGGCAAAACCGTTGCGCCAGACCGGGTGGGGGAAACCATCCGGTGCGACGTCGACCGCCCTGCCGCGCAGGGTTGGGGCCGATAGGACGGACCCTTCCGCCAGCAACCGAACCTGCTTCTTCTTGGCCGCTCCGGACGGACTGTCGGTCCAACCGGCCCGCACCGTGGCCTCGTACTCGCCCTTCGACCAATCAATGGCATCGCCGGAATCCGGCGAATACAGTGACAGAAGCCACCACAGGCCATCCGGCTTGCCCTGCCCAAACAGCTGTCCGGCGTCGGAGAACGTGGGTTCCGCCGCCCTCCCCCAGCCACGCGAACGCTCACCGCCGAAACCGGAATCGGCCAACAACCGGAACGCGCTCTTCACACGCGATTCCCACGTTTTGTCGGACGTCTGGAACACACCCCAGAAACCGGCATTGGGCGCGAATTCCAAGCAGGCCGTCTTGTGCGGCTCCACACCCGTGCCCAACCGGTCGACGGCAGCCGCCGAGCGCATAACCACGCGGAACGGAGCACTCGAGCCCGATGACAGAAGACAGCCGGACTCGCCGTCCGCATTCCAGCGAGAATCGTCGCCCATGCCCGACTTCACAACCTCCAACGGCACCAGCGAAATTCCACGCAGGTACAAGCGGGTTCCCTGCACTGGAGGCCAAGCCGACTTGGGCGGTGCCACCAGGCGCGTCTTGCCCGAAAACGGGAATAGGGAACTCAGGCGCACCACGGGAGCGCCCGCCGCGCGGGCGGTCGCGTCGAGCCACTCGTCCATCCAGCCCAGCGAACGCATCGCGAGGGTCACGGCGGAAAAGAGGGCGTCGCTGTGGTACACGGCGTCCACACGCTCGCGGTCTCCCGCAGCATGCCCCGGACGCCACGGACCAAGGGGCCGCAGCTTGACTTCTATCAATGCCATGGGTTGAATCCCCGTGCCCTTTAAGCGGCGACCAGTTCGCCGAGATCCTGAACCTTCGCGAGCAAACCAGCGGTATCGGCACCCGAAGCAACTTCGCGTTCCGGTGCGCCCGCAGCGTAATAGTCCCTGCCGCGCCACTTCAGGCTCAGCCCACTGAAGCTCACCCGGCCACTTCCGCGCGAACCGCCGCCACCGAGGGTGTCGTCCTCCAGAAGCCGCAAGCCCTGGGCCAGCAAGGCCGGAAGAGCGGCGTCTTCGGGGCACAGGACATCCACGACCATCCTAACCTTGAACCGCGCACCAGCAGGCACGCGCTCCAGAGTCCGGGGGTTCGATTGCGACGTGATCCGGTCAATGGCGTTCTCGCTCTTGACCTCGGTCAGTTCGTCGTCCAGCGTCTCGCGCATCTGCGGCGTGATGCTCTCGACAACCAGCGGGGCATCGAAAACACTGAGCCGTGCCGGGGTGGCCACGCCACCTTCGATGTCGCCGCCGCCAACCTTCTCCATCCGGCTGGGACTACGGCCGAACAGGAGGCAGATTTCGTCGTCGGGCCGGTCGCTCTGGTGGATGCGCACTTCCTGACCCTTGCGCTTGGAGATGTAGACAAGCTCGGAGGGGATCGCGGCACCGGTGGCCTGCTCCAGCAACGAGCGGATGCGGCCGCGAAGAGTGCTGCCCGGAACATAGGGACGACCGTGCGAGTCTTTCACGACCGGGTTGTCCGCGCCGCCGATTTCCAGCGAGCCTTTGCCCGCGCCGATGTGCAGCCCAGTCTCGCAGGTCAACTCGCCCTCGAGGATCAGCTTGCCGATGAGCTTCAATTCCGTTTGTGCAGTGTGGGCACTCATTGGTAGTCCTTTACTTACTCGTTGTAGGCGGCTTACTCGTTATATGCCACGATGGCTTCGAAGAGATCACGGAAGCGCTCGTAGCCGCGGGCGTCATTCTTGCGGGTAACCTGGAGGAGCAAGCGCTCCAACTGGTCCAAGCTGCGGAGGCCGTGGCGCGCAATGGTGTAGGCCAAGCGCGCGCGGAGCATGACGAATTCATGCTGGCGTTCATTTTCGGGGGCGCGGGTGGCCCGACGGACTGCATTGTACAGACGCCTGAACTGGCTGCGGGTACCCGAATCCATGTCGCGGATACGGCTCACGATGACGTGGGCCTGGTTGTCCAGATAGAGACTGTCGGCGATCAGCTTTTCCAGTTCGATTTCGGGTGCGAAGTCGCGGCGGTCACCGCCACCTGGTCCGCCGCCCCGGTCTCCACCACGATCACCACCTGGACGGGGGCCACGATCACCGCCCGGACGATCGCCGCGGGGAGGGCCAGTTCTGTCTCCGCCACGATCCCCGCGCGGTGGTCCACCCGCGTTTGGGGGACGGTTTTCGCGGTTCCTAGGGGTTTGCTGTGCCTGTTCAGCCATTGTTATTCCGATTCCTTTGGTCGAGATTGTGCCGATGGTTCGCCCGTTCCAAGGCAAACCTGAACCGCAAAACATCAATCCTGCAAGTCTGCCCGGCAAGTCTGCGAGAGGTCTTCTGACCAGACTATCACCCGCAGTCCTACGGTTGTACCTGTGGGGATTAGGGCCGCGACGAGCCTGAGCAACCAACGAACACGCCAAGACCGATCATGCCGACGCCGGATGCGACCCGTTGGCGAACTTGGAGGCGGGGATTGGCCCGCAGCCTGTCGCTGATGGCTCCGGCAAACATGGCCACCGTTAGATCCGCCATCGTGTTGAGGACGACCGAAGTTGTTCCGAGCACCACGAACTGGACGAACACATGCCCCCTTGCCGGCGACACAAACTGGGGGATGAACGCGAGGAAGAAGATAGCGGTCTTGGGGTTCAAGACTTCCGTCCAGACTCCCTGCCAAACCGAATTGCCCCCCGACTCCCCTGCCCCGTCGGCAACGGGCGCGACATTGCGGGTCATCACCATACGAATCCCGAGATACACCAAGTAGGCCGCTCCGGCGTACTTTACGACAGCGAATGCGACTGCCGAAGCGGCCAGCACTGCCGAGATACCCGCAGCAGCGGCAACCACGTGAACCAACCCGCCAATGAAAGTGCCCACGGAGGAAAGGGCTCCTTCGCGCCACCCGCCCGCCAGACTGCGGGCCAATACGTAGAAGATTCCCGGGCCCGGCGTGACGGCAAGGACGAAGGCCGCTGCGAGGAAAACAGCAAAGCTTGTGTTGTCCAACATCGCCGATCCCTAGTTCGTTGCCAAGCGGGCCCATTCGAGGGCTACCAAGCCCTCGGGTCGGATCTTCAGCTTACCCCTCAGATTGCGCCCGGCCAACTCCTTCATCAAGTGGGCGCGGAGCTTCTGGAATTCGCGCTCCTTGCGGCTGGCCACGTTCGCAAAGCGGCGCTGGAACCGGAGGGCACGGGATGCGATCCGTTCGTGGTCGGCTGGCGTGAGCCCGCCCGTTTCCACTTTTCGGTACAGGGTCCGCAACTGGGCGAGGAACTGCTGCCCACCCCGGAAGTCGGCGGCGATCTGAACCACGGCCTCCGTCAACTCGGCGGCGTCGGCCATCTGCTTCCACTCCAGGACGCGGCCGAGCAGATAGAGGCAATCCTTATCTGAGGACTTCGCGATCTCCAAATCGCGGGCGTTGTCCTCCCAAATCCGGGCCATCGGTTCCGCCGGTTCGGCCAGGGTCAGGGCCATTGTCAGGCTCTTGGCCTCGCCCCCCGCCAAATCCTTCAAGCTGTCTCCGGCGAAGGCCGCAAAGACCCGCTGCAGCTCACGCGCGAAACCGAGCAGGGCATCCCAAGAGCCAAAGACGGCGAACTCGGCATTTTCGGCCCGTAGGACCGTCACCCGCTGGAAGTAATCGCCGGTGGAGCACATTAGCTCGATCTCGCCGGCGAGGAACTGCTTATAAAGGATGGAGAGCTGCACGTGCTCCTCCACCGACTGGGCCTTGCGCATGCGGGTGTCGAAATCATCGATCCCGCCCCGGAGGATTCCCCAAAGCTTTTCGCCCTTGGCCCGCTTCGCCAGTTCCTTCGCGGAGGCCACCGCGTCGCCGTTGCGGGCTGCGTGGCGGGTGAGAGTAATGTTGTCGACCGCGGCTTGGCGGCCCAAGTCCCAGCGGTACTCGCCACCTTCGAGGGCGATCAAGGCCGGAAAATCAAAACTGAATCCGATGGCGGTGGCGTCGCGAAGTCCGCGCGGCATCCTGTCGCCACCCTGGGGCAGGACCGGGGTAAACGGTTCGAAGAAACCCGGCGCGGTGGCAACCGCTTCGGCGGCCTGACGGGCACCATCGCGGAGACGCTTGCGGACAACCGTCCAGTCACCCAAGTTTTCCGTCCAGCTCCAAGCGATCCGGACAATTCCGTTCGTGAACGCGAGCAATGCATCGGACGCCCTTTTCAGGAAGGCCGCGGCGGCTTCGGCGCGTTCACCGTCCGGCAGGATCAGGAGAAACCGTCCACCGCCCGACGAGCCCAGCATGAGTGGCGGAAGCTTGAGGTCCGCCAGCAGAGCGCGCGGGGGCACTTCGCCTAAAATTGCGGCCCATTGGAGGCGCGCGTCGAAAATCCGGTTGTCCCGGTCCGCCGGAGTCGCAACCGCGAACTCGTCCACACCGAGAATTCTGCCTTGTAATAAGATCTGCGCCGACATGTTGAGAGGCCTTTTGACCAGACTATCACCTACGGGAACCAGCGACGGGGCTGGATTTTTCCTGCACCCCGCAGCGGGCTTGGTTCATCTTGGAACCAGACCATGAAAATCACACTGTTCGGGGCCTCCGGAATGATCGGGGCCCCCATTCTTGAAGAACTTTCCGCCCGCGGACATGCGGTTTCCGCAGTCGTGCGCGACACATCCAGAGTTGCAGCGCTGGCTGGCGTGACCGCCATCCAAGCCGATATTTTCAACGACGCCAGTGTTGCTGCGGCGGTTTCCGGCAGCGACGTGGTGGTAAGCGCCTACGGCCCCGGCCCGGCAAGCGCCCACCTTCTTGTGGACGCGTTCCAGAGCGTGTTGAAAGGACTCGCGACGGCCGGCGTGACCCGGTTGATCGCCGTCGGCGGCGCAGGCAGCCTGGAAGTTGCTCCGGGACTCCTTCTTATTGACGCCCCTTTCTTCCCAGCGGCTTGGAAGGAGATCGCCCAGGCCCACTCGGATGCGCTCGAAGTGCTGAAGGCCAGCGATATCGACTGGACTTCCGTTAGTCCTGCCGCGATGATCCAGCCCGGCGAGCGAACCGGTACGTTCCGGCTCGGCAAAGATCAACTGCTGACCGACGCGAACGGCGAGAGCAAGATCTCGACGGCCGACTTTGCCATCGCGGTGGCGGACGAGGTGGAGCGGAACGCCCACGTGCGGCAGCGCTTTACGGTTTCCTACTAGAATCCGGGATGCGGATGCAGGAGGTGCAAACTCCGGCCAACAGCATGAATCCGACCAACACCCACAGGCCTGTTTCGAAACGGCCTGTGGATGTTCGGAGGTAGCCGAACAGGTACGGACCGACAAACCCTCCCAGGTTTCCAAACGAGTTCACGATTCCCACTGCGGTAGCCGCGGCTGACTTGCCGAGGAACTCCGAGGGCAGACTCCAAAATACGGGCAAGTAGGCTTGGAACGTGATGCCTACCAGGCAGAGAAACACGATCTCCAAGCCCAGACGGGAACCCGAGAGGATCGCGCATCCCAAGCTGATTCCGGCCAGAAACATGGGCAGGGCCGAATGCAACCGGCGGTTGCCCGTTTTATGGGCCCAATATCCGTTCAGGAGGATCCCGAACACGCTGCATACATAGGGCAGGATCGAGACCACGGTACGCCAATTAATCGAAATCCCCTTCATTCCTTCCGTGATGGAGGGCAGGAAGAACAGGATCGCCTGGTTTCCGGTGACGATCAGGAAGAAGGATAGCGCCATCAGGGCCGTCTGCGGCTGGCGCAAGGCGTCCATGATTCCGGTCCGCCCGGATGCGACGCGGTCCTGCTCCTCCCTTGCCAATTCGTTCACCAGCCAGAACTTCTCGTCGTCCGGAAGCCAGCGGGCGTCCTGCGGCCTGTCGGTCAGGAACCACAGGGTGATGAAACCGAGGAAGACCGGCGGCAGACCCTCCAAAATGAACACCCAGCGCCATGCGGCCAACCCGGCCCAGTGGATATTCTCCAAAATCCAGCGGGAGATGGGCACTCCGATGACTACGGCGAGCGGCTGGGCGACCATGAACCACGCTTTGGCGCGGGAACGGTCCTCCGCACGGAACCAGTGGGACAGATAGACCACGACACCGGGGAAGAATCCAGCTTCCGCCGCGCCCAGCAGGAAGCGGAGCCAGTAAAACTGGGTTTTCACGCCCAGCGGGACCGGGAGCATGCCAGCGAAACCACAGAGAGTCGCCATCAAACCCCAAGTGACCATGATGCGGGCGAGCCATCGACGGGCACTCCACCGCTCGACAATCAAGGAGCCGGGAATCTCCAATAGGAAATAGCCCACAAAGAAGACACCCGCGCCGAAACCGATCACCTCGTCGGTTAGGCCGAGGGCGGACTCCATTTGCAGCTTGGCGACGCCGATGTTGGCCCGGTCGAGGAACGCCGTGACGTAGACGAGCACGAGGAACGGCATCAGCCGGAGCGTGATGCGCCTTCGGGCTCGTTCGGCGATGGTTGTTTCCACTTTCACTCGCCCCGGACCGTTTGGATGTAGCTGCGGATCACCGGAGCCATGAGGGCTTCGAACACGGTCAGGATGTAGCGAGCACCCCGGGCGCGCCATTCGAGGGACGATTCGACGGTGTTGGCGAGAACTCCGAGGGCGATTCCGGAATCATTCACAATCCCGCTGATTTTCTCGAACGCTGCTTGGACTTCCGGGTGGCGGAAATCGCCGGGATGGCCCAGGGACAGGGACAGGTCGGTGGGTCCGATGAAAATGACGTCCGAGCCTGGAACCTTGACGATTTCCGGGAGATTGTCGATGGCGGCCTGGGTCTCCACTTGGAGGATGACCAGCGATTCTTCGTTCGAGTTGCGGATGTGGGCCGGAAAACTGAACGGCTGTTTCATGCCGTAGTTGGCGGCGCGCGCACCGGCGAGGCCCCGGTTGCCGACCGGCGAATATTTGGCGGCCCGGATGGCGGCTTCCGCCTCGGCGGCGGAGTTGACCATTGGGACTTGGATGCCCTGGATACCGGTGTCGAGGGTGGTTCCGATCATCCAGGGCTGGTTCGACGGAACCCTCGCGATGGAGGCAACGCCGGTGAGTTCGCAGACTCGGGCGAGGTTTTCACATTCGCGCGGACCGATGGGCGCGTGTTCGCCGTCGAAAAGCAGGAAGTCGAAGCCGAGGTAGCAGAGGATCTCGGCGAGTCCGGCGTCGGCGTGGCGGACGTAGGGCCCGACGACGGTGCCACCGGATTTCAAGCGGGCTTTCGCCCCGTTGGGATGCATCGGGAACCATTCTATAGGGGTGGGTGGGGGTGATGCTGGCGCGGGGGATGCGGTTAAAGCCGCCTGAAAGGCGGCTGCAGGCAAGAATGCCTGCCCCACCACGGATCTTGCGAAGTGGCAATTCAAGATGGAGCAAGTTAGCGGGGGCATTTGGGCTCCGGTTTCGCCGTCGCTTGGAGGGTGTGGCCGCGCTGGGCCATCTTCCTTTGCCACTTTTGGAATTCGCGGGCGTTGCGGGGCGGGGTGAGGGGCGTGGGTTCGTGCGGCAATTTTTTTGCTTGGGTTGGGGCGGGTGTCTGGTCGGACTCGGTTTGGCGGTATTTGCGGTAGGCGATCAGGCTGCGGGCGGCGCGTGCGTAGGCGCGGGCGTAGCGGGTTTCGTAGCGGTGGAGGAGTTCGAAGGCGCGGTTTTCCTCGGCGAGGGAGGTGACTGCGAGGTAGCCGGTGGCCTCGAAGCCAACCACGGTAAGTGGTGCAAGGCGTCCGACAAGCCGGTCGCTGGCCTTCTGGAGGACCTCGAACGCCGCGGCTTGATCAAGGACACCCTGGTCATCTGGGGCGGGGAGTTTGGACGCACCCCATTCAATGAAAAGGGCGATGGCCGTGACCACAATCCCTGGGGCTTTTCCATGTGGTTTGCGGTGGTGGCGTCAGGGGTGGCCAAACCATTGGAACCACGGACGAAATCGGTCTCCGCGCTGTTGAGCGACCCGCGCATGTGAACGACATCCACGCCTCCGTACTCTGGATGCTAGGCCTCGACCACCTACGCCTCACTTACCTGCGCAACGGCCGCGCCGAGCGTCCTACCATCCTCGGCGGCAACCAAATGCTCAAGGAACTTTGGGGAGCTTGAGTGCGTCCACCCGATCACCGTTTCCCGGCAGCTTGCTCAATTAGCGTCTTCACCAGTAGATTCGGGAACGTACGGCTGGGCGTAATCGCATAGAACCGCTCCATGACCGACGAAAGCCGGTAGCGCTCCACCAGCACCCCCGAACTCAGCTCATCCTGAACCACCACTTTGGGCACCAGCGCGACCGCATTCAGCCTGAGCGCCAAGACGCGCAACATGGCCATGTCGTCGACTTCGGCGGCAATGATCGGGCGCAGACCCGCCTGGTCCATGATCAGGTCGAATGACGCCCTGACATCGCTTTCGAGACTCGGCAGCAGCACTGGGGTCGTCCGAAGGTCGTCCGGGAACCGAAATGGGGCCTGGCCAGTGACGGGCCGCCCCACCAGACTGATCTCCTGCTCTGCGAGCAGATGGCTGTGGTATCCCGTATCGGCATCGCGGCGCAAGGCCTGGGTGGCGAGAACGACATCCACTTCATGGTTCCGGAGCTGCGCCATCAAGTCGCGGACTGTGCCAGACCGCAGCACAAGCTGAACGTCACCGTTGCTGCTTAGCGGCTTCAGGAATTCCCACTGAAAGTTGCGGGAAAGGGTGGCAACGGTGCCCACGCGCAGCACTTGGCGGGCAACCGGGGACTGGTGGCGAAGGGTATCCACCAGTTCATCGCCGGACCGGAAGATCGTATCGGCATACCGGAGTGCCATTTGTCCGGCCTCCGTCAGCTGCAGTTTGCGGTTTTGGCGCACAAACAGGGGATGGCCAAGACTTTCCTCCAGATGGCGGAGCTGGATGCTCAGGGCGGACTGGGCGATGTTGAGGCGCGAGGCTGCCTTGGTGAGCCCACCTTCATGGGCAATCGCCCGGAAGTACCGCAAGTGGTTGTAGTTGAGGATGGATCCCGGCGAAATCATCTACTAAATAGAACGATAGCATATCAATATTCTATTTGCTAAATCCATCTACTGGCCGCTAACCTAGCGGAGGGATGCCACACACACACACAATACGGAACCGGGCGGCAACGGCAGGCGAAATCTTTCCGATACTTTGTTTCCTGGGCGCGCTCGGATCGCTGCCTTTCTTGGATCGGCTGACTGCGGTGCTGCTGATTCTCAGCACTTTTCTATTTGCCGTGATCTGCAGGTACTCTCGGCGGTACCTCGACGGCGACCCTGGCCAAGCGCGATTCTACTTCTGGATCTGCACAACGGGGAGCTGCGTACTCGTCCTGATCGTGGCGCAGAACCTTCTACTATTCGCGTTCGCGTGGTTGGGGACAAGCCTCAGCCTGCACCGACTGCTACAGTTTTATCCGGAGCGACCCGGTGCCCTGCTGGCGGCACGCAAGAAGTTTCTGATCAGCCGGTTGGGAGACTGCGCGCTTGCAGGCGCACTGGTTGTGACGTACAAGGTATTCGGCACATGGGATTTCCCCCAGCTGTTTGCGGCAGCTCGGGAGATGCGTACGGGCTGGCAAGTCCCCTCCTCGGTGGGTCTTGTGGCCTGTCTCCTCGCCTTCGCGGCGATGCTGAAATCGGCCCAATTCCCATTCCACAGCTGGCTGCCCGACACCATGGAGACCCCGACGCCGGTTTCGGCGCTGATGCACGCGGGCATTATCAACGCGGGGGGAATCTTGGTAATCCGTCTAAGTCCAATTATTTCAATGTCTCCGACGGCGATGACGGCGCTCGCGGCAGTGGGCGCGTTCACCGCGTTGTTCGGATCCGTGGTGGCGCTCACCCAAGCCAGCGTGAAGAGATGCCTAGCCTTTTCAACCGTGGCTCAGATGGGTTTCATGATGCTGGAGTGCGGATTGGGCGCATTCCATCTGGCGTTGCTGCATCTGGCGGCGCACTCGCTGTACAAAGCCTACGCGTTTCTTTCCTCCGGCGGCGCCGTTTCAACAGGGCCAACCGAAAAGGAGGAGGTGACAGGCGCTGCGGCTGTGTTCGCTGGCGTGGTGGCGACCACCGCAGCGTGGCTATGGGGAATGCCCCACTTCGATCAGCCCGTGCTCGCCGGAATCTTCTTTATTGGGATTGCCCAACTCATTTGGAGCGCAAGGCGGGGGTGGCAAGTGATCACGGGAATCGTGGCGGGGGGATGCCTCACGGCTGCTTACTTTGGACTGGAGAGGGCGGCCGCCGCTGTCGTGAAACCGTTACCGGTTCCGGTCAACCAAGCGCTGTCCGGCGGAATCGTGATTCTCTTTCTGCTGACAGCCCTACTCCAGAGCCAGTTGCCGCGCATCCGGAGGACCCGTGTCGTCAGTACTTTCTACGTCCACGCCCGGAATGGGTTTTACTTCAATACGCTGGCGAACCGCCTGACGATGGCGCTGTGGCCGGTGCAGTTCAACGAGGAGAGTCGATAATGCCGGTAAAGTCTTTGCCGTCTATTGAAACCACAATTCCGACCAGCGTGATAGACGCTGCCTGCAGCCGGATCCCGCCCCTCTGGCCTTTGCAGAATTTTGTTGCGGTGAATCCATTTCTGGGCTTGACCGGAAGGACCTTCCAAGATGCCGCCCGATTGATCGATTCAGTGGGACACGGCAGAATGCTGATGACCGCGGAGTATTACCGGCAACAACTCGGGGCAGGTGCGATTCGCGGGGAGCAGATTGCGGCCGCATATACGGATTACACAGGTCTCCCAACCCCCGAGGACGCTGCCAAATGGCTGGAGTCGGAACTGGGCAGGAATGAGGAATCGGCTCGGATCCTGACGGTCGCAGATTGGATTGACCATACCCGCGGGACGCAGTGGGCTGGATTCGTCACGGACGAGATTTCAAAGTGGTTTTCGTCCTACTATGACCGGGGACAGAGCCGGTGGGAAATGCCTTGGAACGACGAATCCCTGTATGGGGCATGGAAACACGCTGCTTCCTTAGACCGGAACCCGGAAGTTCACGGACTGCGTGGATTCCGTTCACTGGTGCGGGCTCTTCCGGAATCGGAAGATGCCGCGATCCAGCACCTGCTGTTTCTGCTGGGCGTAAACGGCGGACAAGTGGAGGACTTCCTGCATCGCCAGTTGATGAGTATCTTCGGTTGGAGCGCCTGGTCGGCCTACATGGAACGTCAGTTACCGGGAGACATGCTGACCCGCCAAGTACTGGCGATCCGTTTGGCTTATGATGCGGCCTTGCTCGGAATCGTGGAAGGCTACGATGCACAGCACGGAATCACCGCGCCGTCCTCATTCACGGCCGCGGGGTATATCGCCCAACTGGCTGCGGAGGGGACGTTCCGTTCGGCACTTGCGGCCAAGCTTGCCGCCGCACCAGTCGGAAAGCGGGGGACGTCAAGGAAGCGACTGCAAGCCGTCTTCTGTATTGATGTCCGGTCGGAGGCATACCGGAGGGCACTGGAGTCGCAGGCCGAGGAGATCGAAACCATTGGCTTTGCAGGCTTTTTTGGGATGGCTCTGGAGTTCCAGGGTTCGGCCCTTTGCCCAGTTCTGCTCTCTCCCGGGTACCAAGTCAAGAGCGGGACGATGAATCCGGGAAAAGGGTGGCTGTCGGGCGCTTGGGAAAAACTGCGTGCTTCGGCCTCCGCCTGCTTCCCCGCCGTGGAAACTGGTGGGCTCTGGTACGGGGCGGCGATCTTGAAGCGACTGCTCGGGTTGCAGGACGCCAGGGTCGGCATCCCGAAGCTGGAGTGGCAGATCCCGCTGGAATCGCGGGTCCAGCTAGTGGCCGATGCGCTGCGGAACATGAGCGTCAGCGTGCGGGATCTCGCCCCGATTGTTCTGATCTGCGGCCATGGGAGCAGGACGGACAACAATCCGTACGGGTCGAGCCTCGATTGCGGTGCCTGCGGAGGACACAAGGGCGACGTGAATGCACGGTTCGCCGCAGCGCTGATGAACGACACCGAAGTTCGGCACGAACTGAGAGGCAGGGGCATTCTGATTCCGACGGACACGGTCTTCGTGGCCGGGCTGCATGTGACCACTACGAACGAGGTCGTACTCTATGACACAGAGTTGCTGACGCCCGCGCAGTCCGAACAGCTGCAAGCCTGGCTGCGCCACGCATCGGAGTCGCTGGCCAGCGACGGGGTGAAGCGCAGCCGCGACTGGTCCGAGGTGCGGCCGGAATGGGGACTGGCGGGCAACGCGGCATTTATCGCCGCTCCACGATCCCGCACGCGCGCACTGGATCTGGGAGGACGCGCGTTCCTGCATGACTACGACTCCACAGCGGATACCGATGGTTCCGTCCTGAACCTGATTCTCGCCGCTCCGGTGGTGGTTGCCAGTTGGATCAATTTGCAGTACTACGGGTCTACGGTCAATAACGGATTGTTCGGCAGCGGCAACAAGGTGCTCCACAACGTGGTGGGGACCTTCGGAGTCTGGGAGGGAAACGCAGGTGACCTGAGGACCGGGCTGCCGATGCAGTCCTTGCATGACGGCCGGAAGTGGGTGCACGAGCCACTCCGGCTGCAAGTCTTTGTCGAAGCGCCGAGGGCAAGTATTGATGCAGTGCTTGAAGCTCATCCTGAGGTGAGGGAGTTGGTCGAAAACGATTGGATACATCTGATTGCGATGGACGGGGATGCCTTTTCCGAGCGCAAGCCGGCAGGCGTGTGGCGAAGGATGGGCGTATGACGACGCACCTGCAAGCCCTCGAAGCGGAGGGGATCTTCGTCCTGCGAGAAGTTGCGGCAGAGTTCGAGCGGCCGGTTTTGTTGTTTTCCGGCGGAAAGGATTCCATTGTCATCAGCCATCTGGCCCGCAAGGCGTTCTGGCCGGGCCTGATTCCCTTCCCCCTAATGCACATCGATACCGGGCATAATTTCCCCGAGACATTGGAGTACCGTGACCGTTGGGTTGCAAAGATCGGCGCCCGGTTGATTGTGCGCAGCGTTGAGGACTCCATCCGCCAAGGCCGGGTGACGGAACAGAAGGGACCCGATGCGAGCCGCAACTCCCTCCAGAGCGTGACTTTACTCGACGGCATCCGCGAGTTCCAGTTTGACTGCGCGATTGGTGGCGCCCGCCGGGATGAAGAGAAAGCCCGTGCCAAAGAGCGATTCTTTTCCCTGCGGGATCCGCTGGGTCAGTGGGAGCCACGGAGTCAACGACCCGAGTTGTGGTCCCTCTACAACGGACGGAAAAACCCCGGGGAACATTTCCGCGTGTTTCCGATCAGCAACTGGACGGAACTGGATGTCTGGCAGTACATACAGCAGGAGGGCGTGGAACTGCCCGAGATCTACTTCACCCATGAGCGCGAGTGCGTGGAGCGCAACGGGACTCTGCTGGCTAGGTCGGCTTATATCGGTCTGAAGCCGGGTGAGCACTACGAGAGGCGGCGGATCCGGTTCCGGACAATCGGCGACATGACCTGCACGGGTGCGGTGGTTTCGGAAGCGGCTAGCATCGGGGAAATTGTCAGCGAAATCGAGACAAGCCGGGTGAGCGAACGTGGCGGACGCGCGGACGACCGAGTTTCGTCGGCGGCGATGGAGGACCGGAAGAGGGAGGGGTATTTCTGATTCCTGCCAAGCACCGGGCGCGGTCCGGTGCTTGGGGAATGGACTCGCTGGGGCTGCTACTTCTTCGAAGGACTGTCGTCGGCCTTCAAATCGCCGAGTGCATACTGAATGCCAGCCCGGATGTGCTCCAACATCGGGGTCATGGCATAAACACGCGCGCTGTGCCCGTGGCCTTCATAGAACACGCGGCCCTGCCCTTCACGGCGAATATAGCTGAGCGCGTAGTCGCCGTCGGTGCGTGGATTCGGTTCCTTGGCCTTGTCGGCGACGCTCATTTTGTCGTAGTCGATGCTGGTCAGGACGTGGACATTGGTGCGCGAAAACGAATCTTGGGCGAACGTGTAGGTTTCGTCGTGGATCTCGAATTCCTGCCCGTGGAACATCGACGTCAGCGGGCTCTTCGGGTCATCGATTTTCACGGTAATCAGCTGCGGGTCCGACCAGTGGAACTTGAAGTAGCCCCCGATGAGTTTGTTGAACTCCGGCCATTGCAGGATCGGCGCAGCCTCGCCGCCGCGTCCCCCGCCACCCGCGCGTCCACCGCCACCGGCCGGACCCGCCATCACAACACCCGCAAAGCGTGCGTTGAAATCCGCAGTACTGACCTTACCGGCTTTTTCGGTATCCAGCTTGTCAAACCAGACGTCGGCCAGCGAGGCGAGCTCGGCGCGGGTAAGACTCCGGTCGTTATCCTTGTCTCCCTGCGCCAGAAACTGGGTGGCCAAGGTGGAAGCCAAAGGGCTGAAGACAGGCCGACGTGCCGCTGTGAACGCAGCCACACAATCGGAGTGGTAGGAGTCGGTGGCAGCGTGGATGCTGGCAATCCCCTTGCCACTGCGGACGAAATCGAGGAATGCCGCGCGGCGGGATGCCGTCACAGCCTTGTCCTCATCGTCGAGGAAGCATGACGTGGTGCTGTCCAGGAAAATGGCGTCGTACTGCTTCAGGTTGGCCGCGTTGATATCTTTGGGGTCGTAGCTGACGGTGGTAGTCCACAAGCTGTTGGGGTTGCCCGGTGCACCGCCCAGGACCTCGACCATTTTCGCCGCGAGCGGGATGGAAGCGTGAACGAAGCCGCCCGCACCGGTGGATGCGAAGACGAGAACCTTGCGCGCCTTGGCTGGCTTTGCGCCGGGAGCCGTGGGCAATGCAGCCAGCATCGCGTCGACTTCGGACTGGGTGGCGACCAGAGGGGTGGTGTTGCCTGCAGCATTGAAGCGCGACATCCCGCCCGGTTGAGGCACCGGGGCCGGGAAGACAGCGCTGAGGCCGGACAGAATCTGCTCCTGCGAGAGCTTACCGCTCTTGCCGGTATCCCAGTTCGTAAACCAAGCGTCGAAGGCCGACTTCGTCTCGGCGCGGGTCAGAGTACCGTCCTTGTCGGTGTCGGTCGCGGAGAAAAGAGGCGCATACATAGCCCCGCGTCCGCCACCGCCCCGGCCCTGGCCGCCGCCGGGCTGCTGTCCGTTCGCCACGAACGCTAGCAAACCCGCGACGCCAAGTGCCGCTAGCGTTCTGGTGGTCAATCCGATCATATTCATAAATCTCTTTCCCGTGAGTTAGGCTATCACGACTGGAACGCTTCATCCAGTGCTGGAACCGCAAACGCGACGGGAATACACAGGGCACACTTGGCGCATGGCATCATCCTCCGATTTTCCCAATTGACTTTATCGATTACGGCTGATAGGCTTGCCCGGAAGGGTTTAGAATCATCCATGTCGAATCCATTACAATCCAGAGGCGGCAAGATCCTGCTGGCACTGGCGCTGGCCGCAGTCCCGGCCGCATTCGCCCAGCAAACCGCAACCATCACCGGCGCTCTTGCCGATCCGTCCGGCGCGGGGATTCCCGAAGCCACGTTGACCCTGACCAACCAGGACACGGGCATCGCGGTGATCACGGCGAAGTCCAGCTCCAGCGGCAGCTTCTCATTCCTCGCTGTACCGGCACCGGCGACATACTCAATCTCGGTGCAAGTTACCGGGTTTTCGCGCCTGGAACAGAAGAACCTCGTGATCACGGAAGGCGAGAGGCGCGCGATCGGCACCCTGACCCTCGCGGTCGGCAGCACAAGCGACTCGGTTACTGTCCAGGCCGACGCGACCCCCGTCCAAGTCCAAAGCGCAGAGCGTTCCTCGAACCTGGACAAGCATGAAGTCGCGGCGCTCCTCTCACGCGGGCTTTCCATCGGTGGCTTGATGCGCGGCCTGCCCGGTTTCGCGGGTGCAAGTGATGCAGACGGCCCCAGCTCCGGACAGAACTACTCCGCCATCAACGGCACACGCGCGGCGGCGACCATCCCCACGCTCAACGGCGTTGACGGCTCAGACCCCTCCAGCCAGGGTGCGCTTTACGCCACCGAGGCCTTGGACGCACTGGCGGAACTCGACGTGAAGACCTCCAGCTACCAGGCAGAATACGGCCAGAGCGGCGGCGCGATCATCAATCTTTCCACCAAGTCCGGTGGCAAGGAGTTCCACGGCGGTCTGTACACGTACTTCCGCAACGAGGATCTGAACGCCAACTCGTACTTCAACAACCTGAATAATGTCCGCATCGCCAAGTACCGCTATGTGATCGGCGGCGGCAGCATCGGCGGACCGGTCTATATCCCCGGCAAGTTCCCCCAGCTGAAGAACAAGGTCTTCTTCTTTTTCAACAACCAGTATGCCTACCAAGGTGTCCCCAAGGCGCTCCAACAAAACACCATGCCCACCGCGCTCGAGCGAGCAGGCAATTTCTCCCAGAGCGTCACGGTTGGCGGTGCGCTGATTCCGGTAAACGCGCCCGGGAGCAAGACTCCGTATCCAGGCAACATTGTTCCGCCGAGCCAGCTCAATCCCTTCGGCCAATCCCTGCTCAGTGTGTTCCCGCAGCCGAACTTCAACAATCGTGCGGTCAGCGGCGGCAACTACAACTTCGTGTTCCAGGAAACGCCGATCGTCAACATCGAAAACTACACGTTCCGCAATGACTACAACCTGACCGAGAAGTTCCGCTTCTACGGCCACTACAACAGCATCATCAACAGCAGCACCGGTTTCGGCGTCGGTGCGGCTCCGGGTCCGGCTTGGGGATTGGTCAGGTCCTTCTACAAGTCGCGCATCCAGACCCCGTCGATCAACGCCGTCTACACCATCTCGCCCACCCTCATCAACGAAGTCACCTTTGGCGTCAACCACTGGGATGAGCCAGGTGGTCCGGTGAGCGACGCGGAAAACGCCAAGATCCAACGCTCCACATATAACCTCAACGGGCTCGGCCAGTGGTATCCGTCGGCGAACTCGAACAACGTGATTCCGATCATGAGCTTTGGCGACGTTCCGTCGGCGGCCGGCTACTCCTACGATGCCCGCGCACCGATCAATGGGGCAACCACCAAGTTCACCTTCTCCGACAACGTGACCAAGGTACTCGGCAACCACACCCTGAAGACCGGCATCAGCATTGAACGCACGCGGATGTGGAAGGGCAACCCCGGCACAGCCTATTCCGGCAACTTTGCCTTCGCAAAGGACGTGAACAATCCACTGGACACCGGTTACGGCTACTCGAACGCCGTCCAGGGGGTCTTCGACACCTACACCGAAAGCTCGGCGCGCAACGCGGCGGACTACCGTGAGTCAGCCTTCGAGGAGTACGTCCAAGATTCCTGGAAGGTATCGAAGCGGTTGACATTGGAACTGGGCATCCGCTTCACGACGCGCATCCCGTGGCGCCAGCGGAAAAACATCATGGCTGGCTTCAACCCTGGCTCGTGGGATCCAAAGAACGCTGCGATGCTCTACAATCCCGGAATCAACAGCGCCGGGGTGCGCGTGGCGGTCAATCCCGCCACCGGTGCGCAACTTCCGGCGGTCTACATCGGCGGCATCGTCCCCGGCGTCGGCAATCCGGTCAACGGAATCATCATCTCCGGACAACCCGGCGTACCGGTTGGTCTGACCAACGGTTCCTCCTTCGACCCCGGACCGCGTTTCGGCTTCGCCTATGACGTGTTCGGGAACGGCAAGACGGCTCTCCGCGGCGGTTTCGGTATCAGCTACATCCCCACCAGCCAGCCCAGCCTGTGCTGCTCGGGTAGCTTCCAGTCGACTCCCCCGCTGTCGTACACGCCTACCACGTACTACGGCACCCTCAACTCGTTCCTGGGTACCGCCGGGACCCTCTTCCCGTCGAACGTGCTCGGCAACGACGAACACCGTCTCGGTTCCACCTATGCGTTCAGCCTCGGCGTCCAGCATGACATCGGCCACTCGATCGTGATCGACATCGCGGGCGTCGGCACCTTGGGGCGCCACTTGGAAATGGCCCAGAACCTGAACCAGTTGCCCTACGGTGCCCGTTTTGCGGCCAGCGCGCAGGATCCGACAGTGCCCGGCAAGCCGCTGCCGAATAACTTCCTCGCCCCGTACAAGGGCTATGGCTCGATCAACTTCATCCAGCCTATCGGAACGTCCAGCTACTACTCCCTGCAAACCCAGGCCAACCGCCGCCTCTCGAACGGCATGGAGTTCAAGGCGAACTTCGTGTGGTCGAAGGCGATGGACTACGGCTCGGGGAACGGCAACACCATCGCCACCTACGCGAATCCCCGCCTGCTGAACTATGGCGAGTCTTCGTACGACCGCACATTCGTCACGAACATTTCCTGGCTCTATGAGCTGCCCGGCTCGAACCGCTTCAAGAATCCGATCATGAAGACGATGCTCGCCCATTGGAACGTTTCCGGCATCGCCACCTTCGCGGACGGCGCACCGACCGGTGTAGGCTTCAGCACCGTTTCCGGCGTCGACCTGATCGGCGGCGGCGACGGCCAGCGCATCAACGTGACCGGCAACCCGCAACAGGGTTACGGCAACCGAAACCAGTACCAATGGTTCAACACCTCGGTGTTCGCGCAACCGGCACTCGGCTACATCGGCAGCGCGGCCCGCGACGTTTTCCGCGGTCCGGGCCAGAACCAATGGGATCTTTCGGGCTTTAAGAACTTCACGGTGAAGGAACGGTTCGTGTTCCAGCTTCGTGGCGAGTTCTACAACGCCTTCAACCATGCCCAGTGGTCCAGCATCAACAACTCCGCGAAGTTCGACGCGACCGGCAAGCAGGTCAACGCTCTCTTCGGTACGGCAACCGCCGACCGCGGACCGCGCGTGATCCAGTTGGCTGTTCGGGTCAACTTCTAGCTTTCGTTCAATTACCGAAAAGGGGGAC
>CAITMP010000692.1 GCA_903893525.1 uncultured Acidobacteriia bacterium
ATAGAGATCGCCCGCTTCCTTGCGCATGGCCGCAAAGTCGAAACCGAGCCGTTTCGCTGCAATTTCGGCTGGCGCGCCGAAATCCAGGAACTGGTCGTCCAGCGTGTACTGCGGATACTCGGGCCAGTCCATCCGGATACCGTCGATTTCCGGATACTGCTGACAAAGATCGGTGATCAGAGCCTCGGTGTAGCGGCGGATTTCCATCGAGGCCAGGCTCCCGGTGTTGCCGACCCGCCGCTTGGGGACCGAGCCGTCCGGGAGACGGGGCTTGTCCTCCTCGGTGGGCCCGCCCGAGGTGACGATGTAGTCGGGAGGAATCACCGACTGGATCTGGAAAAAAACTTTTAGGCCGGCCTTTTTTGACGCCAGCACAAAGTCCCGAACGATCCGGCCCTGGGAGCGGGTCAGGTCGTCGGGCGCGCTTGGCTGGTACTTCAGACCCTTGTAGAGCGCCAAATTGGGTACAAAACTGGGTGAGGACGAGGTGTACAGCTCTCGTTTGCCCCAAAGTGGACGGTCCAGTAACCGAACGCCCCCGGCACCGGCGTCGATGGGCGGCTGGCGCTGGCCGTGCTGCGGGTCTGACGGCTGCATGACATAGGGTGAAGTGGCAACGGCTGTCGCTTTCGCCCGGGACTTGACGTTGCGCAGAACCTGCGCGATGCCCTCGACCTGGTAGTCCTCGGGCATCACCGTTATGCCGAGGAAGCGTTCGGCGGCTGCCGCATTTGCTGTGCCGGGTCCCATCAGTGACTGGGCGGCGACGGACTGCAGCAGCAGACGGCGTGTAAGGGTAGGGGGGACGCGCATCGTTAATGCGATTCTAACGCCATTGCGATTCTAACGCCCCCACTGGGTTACTTGACTTGGATCACGAGGCCTCCCTGGCTGGAAACGCCATCGCAGGAAACGACGACCGGGACGGCACCGGTGGCGGCGTCGGTTGGAATGGTGATGTTGACCTGCATCAATCCGGCAACCGCTGTGGGTGCTGCACCGGCATAGGCTACCTGCGCGGCTTTCCCGCCCACGGTGACGGCAACCTGGGCGGTTGTGGCCGGATATGGCGCGCTGCTGAGTTTTCCGTCCGGCGGGAGGGGGGATTCGACACCGTCGCCGGTGAGGTACAGGGTGATGATGGAACCACGCGGGGCCGGGTTCGAGGTGGAATTCAGGGTGCCGTCCTGATTGACCGCGGCCGCGTTGCCGGAGCCCGAGGAATCCGCCGTGAATATGCCGGGTGCCGTTGCCGCGACGGGCACCTGAATGGGAGCCGAGGCAATGCCGTTGTACTGGACGGACATGCTGGTGGTGGACTTGCCCGCCACGGAGTACGGCACGATTGCAGCCACTGCGGTATCCCAGGTGTAGAGGATCGGCGCGGCTACGCCGTCAAACAGGACCTTGGCTTGGCCGATGGCCTTCTCGATAAAGCCTCCGGAGTTCAGCTCGAACGTCTGCAATGCGGCGGGGCCCAGGCCCTTGCCTTGGATGAGGGCGATGGTGCCGGGAGCCACGGATGTGCCATAGCTGGCGGCGTTGCTGACACCACCCGCATTGATTACGGGCCGGGTGGTGGAAGTCACCCTCACGTTGGCCGTGCCCAAAGTGGAATCCTTGGCCGCGCTGCTGAGGGCTGCGAAGGTGATTTGGTCAGTGCCCTCGAAATTGTTCTCGGACTGGTAGACGAGGGTGTTGCCCGAAACCTTGGCCGAACCGTTCACTGGTTGGCGGACAACACGGAGCGTGGCGCCGCTGGGCACGGTGACGGCAATGGTTGCCGACTGTCCGGTGGTCGCGTTGGCATTCAAGTTGGAAAGAATTGCGCTGGCCGCCGCCCGTCCGTTGCCGCCGGGTCCGTTGTGGCAGGTGTAGCAGCCCACTTGGAAGCCGGGGAACATGTTGATAACACCAACATCCGTGCTCAAACTGCGGTTGACCGTGGCGCGGGACAGGACGCTGCCCTGGTATGTGCTGGAGTGGCAGGTCTGGCAGGGAGTGGAATTGCGGGCAATGCTTTGGTGTTGCGAAACCCAGTTGATGCCGACGTTGTGCATGCCGTGGGGGCCGCCGTTGGTGGAACTGACACCGTTCTTGTGGCAGGCCGCGCAATCGCCGATCACGCCGGAAGCGCCCTGGGTATCGGCGCTTTGGAGGTTTTCGTTGGCCACGCCGCTCGGGTTTTCGCCGTGGGTGGGTCCGTGGCAGGCCGAGCACTGGAGGCCACCGTGTCCAACGGAAGTGCTGAACAGGCCGTTGGAGGTGGTGGCAAAAGTGGTGTCGGAAACGGTGCGGAGCTTGCCGGGAGCGTCAAGGGCGCTGGTCTGGCGGGGAAGCGCAGTTGTGTGGCAGGCTTGGCAGTTGGGGAGATCGACGTAGCCACGGCGGGCCGGATCGGCGAGGGCCGAGAGATTCCCGTGACAGCTCTGGCACTGGATTTGGGTGGAACCGTCGGAGGCGACGGAATGGCCCATCGCGCCCCGCAGCCCGTGGGTGTTGCTGCCGGGATGGCAGTTGTAGCAGGCGGTGCGGTTGGTGGAATTGTCGAGCGCGTCGTTGGTCCTGGGGTCGGTGAGTGGGGCGTGGTGGCCGTGCATTGCCGACGTCAGCGCAAGAGCGCCGGACTGGCCAACCGAGCCCAGACGGTTGGAGGCGTGGCAGATGTCGCAACGGACGGACGTACCGGCCTGTGCAGTGGCGAGGAGACCATCGGCTGAATATCCGGCGGATGCCAGCATGCCGGCGGTTAGCGGATTGCGGCGGTTCTTGATGTCGTGGATGGAGAGGATGTTCAGCTTGAAATCGTTGTTGGGGTTGGGATCGTTGACCCAGCCGGTGGTGGGGCGGGCTGCGTCGTTGGAGCCGGAAGCGTGGCAATTGCGGCACTCGACTTCGTTGGAGACTGGCACGGCAACGCGGGAACTGCCAACCACGGCACCGCTGGAATCGCGGACAACGATGCGGAAGAGCGGGTAGTAGTTGGTGTTCCAGTTGTCGTCGTACGGGGTGAGCGGCACAGCCGAGGCTGTGAAGCGGTTGAAGGAGGAATCGAACTGCATGGCCCTGGGGGTCGATCCGGGCATCGGGTTGCCGGTCAGGCCGGTATCGGGGGTGTTGGTGCCTCCGAAGAGCTTGGAGAAGGAGAAAAAGTCGGTCTTGCCGACGGAGGTGGAATTGATGCTGCCGGAGGGGTCGGCCAAGGCCTCATAGGTGACTTGGAGCCCGGTGGGGGTCTTGATCAGTTTGCCGGTGGCGTCGATGACCTGGGCGTGGATGGTGACCGAGGGCGGGTACAGTGCGAAGACGGAATAGCTACGTTCCATCGGGTTGACGCCGAATTCGGTCCAGCCGAGCACGGTCCAGCTGGTTGCAGCAGGGAGCGATGTGGTGGCAAACACGAGGAGCGCTACGGATTTGAGAGTTCGGGTCGACATAAGCAGGGTTGATTTTGAGACGGTTAATAGTTGCTGTCAGTTTCCGGGTATTGGCGATCACGATTGTTTACAGCGGGCTACAGGGCTAGCGTGATACTCTACACGGTTCGGAGACCCAATTGAGTTCCGCCCCCCAGGCCATCCCCCAAACGCCAGAATCCGCGCCGTCGAAAGCTGTAAACTACTTGCCGGCGCTCCTTTTCCTTTTTGCAGCCAGCGGCTGCTCCGCACTGATCTACGAGGTGGTGTGGTACCAGAGCCTCCAGTTGGCGATCGGGTCGACATCGGTTTCGCTCGGCATTTTGCTCGCCACGTATATGGGCGGGTTGTGCGTGGGTAGCTTGTGGCTGCCGCGTCGAAACTGGGCGATGCACCCGCTGAAAGTTTATGCAGGCCTTGAGGCCGGAATCGCGGTTTTCGCCGTGATTGTGCAGTTGCTGATCCCGTACTTGAGCAAGGTTTACTGGGTTGGCGCGGCGACGGGGCTGGGCGGCATGCTGATGCGCGGCGTTTTGGCCGCAGTGTGCATGTTCATCCCGACAATGCTGATGGGGGCTTCCCTGCCCTCGATTGTGCGCGTAGTCAAGACCGGCGAACATGGCGAAGGCGTGAACTGGTGGGGCTTCCTTTACGGGGCCAACACTTTGGGTGCCGTGGTTGGCTGCCTTACGGCTGGGTTCTATTTGCTGCGCCTGTTCGACATGAACACGGCGGCGTTCGTGGCCGCAGGTCTGAATCTGCTGGTGGCAGCCGTGAGCTACATGCTCTCCGGATCGATACCGGATGCCGAGAATGAGACAAAGGCTGACACCGCTGGGCCGGTCGAGGCGGATTTGGCGTCGAACTGGCCGGTCTATCTGACGATTGCGCTTTCGGGTGCAACGGCACTGGGTGCGGAAATCGTGTGGACACGGCTGCTGGGCATGCTGCTGCTGGCAACGGTTTACGTGTTTTCGCTGATCCTTGCGGTGTTCCTGACGGGCCTGGCGATTGGTTCCGCAGCCGGATCGATGCTGCTGAAGCGGGTTCGTCCGCAGGCGGCGCTTGGGTGGTGCCAGATATTTCTGGCGGTCGGCATGGTCTGGACGGCCTACCAAATTATCCACGGACTGCCCTTCTGGCAGGACGATGTGCTGCTGACGCCCGACCCGTGGCACATGTACAACTTGGATCTGAAGCGCGTGATCTGGGCGATTCTGCCTCCGACGCTGTTCTGGGGTGCGAGTTTCCCCCTGGCTTGCGCCGCGGTGGCGCGGCCGGGCACCGATTCCGGCAAGTCGGCCGGGGCAGTTTATGCGGCCAACACGCTGGGTGGCATTGTGGGCGCACTGGTGGTGAGCCTTTGGATGATTCCGGCGATTGGATCGCAGAACACGGAAAAGGTGATGCTGTTCACCGCCGTCGGCAGCGGGCTGGTGGCGATTGTGTCGTCGCAGTGGGAGCGGGGCGGCAAACGTTCGCCGATCCAACTGCTTGGCGCGGCGCTGTGTGTTCCGCTGGCGTTCTGGCTCGCTTGGAACATTGACCCGATTCCGGGCGAACTGATCGCGTACGGTCGGCGGATGGCGATGAACATGGGCCAATCGCAGATTTTGTACACCAAGGAGGGACGGAATTCCTCGGTAGCGATCTCGCGGTGGAACAACGGGACCGTTTACGTGAATGTGAACGGGCACGTGGAGGCAACCACGGAGATTTTCGACATGAAGCTGCAGCGGATGGTGGGCCACTTGCCGGCGCTGCTGCATCCGAATCCGAAATCGGTGCTGGGCCTCGGTTTTGGCGCTGGTGTTTCGGCCGGTACGTTCACGCGGTATCCGGGGATTGAGCACATTACGGTGTGCGAGATCGAGCCGGTGATTCC
>CAITMP010000693.1 GCA_903893525.1 uncultured Acidobacteriia bacterium
CTCCGAAGCCGCCTCGCCCGACTGCTTCCCCGAATTCCTCGCCCAGCAAAGCGAGAAGTTCAACCAACAGCTCACCTACGACTACTTCCGCGCCCGCCTCCGCCAAGGCCCTGCCATCCTTTTCCTCGACGGGCTCGACGAAGCGCCCACCGGCGAATCCCGCGAATCCATCGTCCGGCTCTTCGAAGCCGCAACACGTGCCTTCCGTAGTTCCTGCCGCTTCGTGGTCACCACCCGGCCCAAGTCGTACGAGGGTACGGCCACCCTGTCCGGCTTCCAAACCGCCGAAATCGAACCCCTCGAGCAATCCGCCGTCGAACTCTTCCTCACCCGCTGGTGCGACGCACTCTTCCCCACCAGCAAGTCCTCCGCCAGGCGCCATCTCGCCGAACTCCAGGAAGCGCTGCATGCGGTACCCGAGATCCGCCGTATGGCCCGTAACCCCGTCATGCTCACGGCGCTCGCCGTCGTCCATTGGAACGAGAAGCGCTTGCCGGAGCAGCGCGCCGAGCTCTACGAGTCCGTCATCAAATGGCTGGTCCGTTCTCGGAAGCACGTGGATGGGCGTCCCCCCGAACACCGCTGCCTTGCCCTCCTCCGCCGCTTGGCCCTCGCCATGCAACAACACCCAAAAGGCCGCCAAGTGGATGCGGAAAAGGCGTGGGTCGCCGAACAACTCGCCCCCGACTTCCCCGCAGGGGGAGTAACCGCAGCCGCTGCCTTCCTCGACCAGGAGGAGCTCGACAGCGGGGTCATCGGCAGTCGTGGCGCCCTGGTCCGCTTCCGCCACCTCACCTTCCAGGAATACTTGGCAGCACGTGAGATCTCCACGTGGGATGTGCCCGACCAACTGAAATTCCTCCTCGTGAAGGGCACTCTCCCGGACAAGCGGATTTACCTTCCCGAGTGGCGCGAGGTGGTCCTGCTCCTTTCCGGCCTCCTTTGCAACGACGGCGTCTCCAAGGTGGACCGGTTCATCTCCGGTCTGCTCCGCAAGGTTCCGAAGAATGCCTCCCTCTCCACCAAGGCCCGTTGCGTCGGTCTCCTCGGCGGCATCGTCAACGATCTGAAACCGTTCGCCTATGCCCCGGCGGACCAGCGCTATAGGGAATTGTTGGACGAGGTCCTGGCAATCTTCGACGCCGACAACGCTGACTCGGTCCCATTCGACGACCGGCTCGATGCGGCGAACGCGCTGGGCCAAGCGGGCGACCCGCGTCTAGGCAAGGACAACTGGATCCGGATTGAGGGCGGCAGGTTCCTCATGGGTGACGATCCGGCTTCAAGGTCGGAAGTGACTGTTGACACCTTCTGGATTGCCAAGTACCCCGTTACCGTGGCCGAGTACACCCGGTTCGTCGACGACGATGGCTACTCGAACCCGGAATGGTGGGCGGATGGCCGCGATTTCGATGATCCAGAACGGTTGGAGCCATTCTGGTGGGAAAATCAACTGGCCAAGCCGAACCACCCCGTGTACGGTATTAGCTGGTTTGAGGCGAAGGCTTACTGCGCGTGGAGTTCGCGGCACGCGACCGACGCGGACCGCCTGGCAAAAACGGGCAAGGTCCGTTTGCTCAAAGAAAAGGAATGGGAATTTGCGGCGCGTGGGGAGGCCGGGCGCGAATACCCTTGGGGGGACGACGACCCAAACGAGGGTTTGGCGAACTACGAGAGGAATGTGAAAGGCGGGGAAACTACTCCGGTCGGGCTGTATCCCCGTGGAAGTACGCCGACAGGCGTCCATGACATGGCGGGCAACGTTTGGGAATGGCTCGAGGATGCCGAAATACAGGAGGACGGCGAAACGCTGCGGGTTCTTCGCGGCGGGTCGTTCCGCTACGACGCAGAGTACCTGCGCTGCGGGGCCCGCTGGGTGTTCCGGCCCGGCCTCAACTACTACGACCTCGGGCTGCGAGTGGCCAGGGAAGTCTAATTCCCTTTGTTCTTTATGCTTTTTCCCTTTTCCCCAGCGCCTTGCGCTGGTGCCGGGGCATTCAGCCCCGGTGGCCGTAAGCGTCGGACTCGGGGCGTAGCCCCGAAGAAAAATTTTTTGCGTTCCCCAATCGTCCCTGGAACAGCGCACGAGCCGCGCGCTGTTGGTGTAGAGTGAAATCTCGGATGCGGACTGCCTCAGGGTCCCCGCATTCGAAAAACGGTGGGTGGTCTCAAACGCTGCGGGTTCTTCGCGGCGGGTCGTACAACAACAACGCAGAGAACCTGCGCTGCGGGGCCCGCTGGGTGGACCGGCCCGGCAACAACAACAACAACGGGCTGCGAGTGGCCAGGGATGTGGAATGGCCCGGTGGAAGCTTTGCTTCGCCGACCATAGCCGGAGCTGCCAGGATCAAGGTTCTGGCGGGTGTGCGTCTTCCACTTCCGGACCGCCAACCGGATGCATGGACCAAAATCCGGCATCGAATACAAACCGCGACCCCGGCCCTGTGGTAGCAATCTGCGAAGCCCGGCCGGGGTCGCCCCGGTCCCTCGAAAACCCAGCCCCCCCGAATACTTCTTCCCGCAACCGCCACGTATCCCCGTGCTCGGCATGGGCGTTCCAAGCCTGCAAACTGGCACGGACCTCAGCCCAATCCGCCAGACCATCCGCGTAGTCCAGCTGCAACTTCCGCAGTCGACGACGGAACCGCACCACGTTTCCCCGCGCTAGCCGCATGTGGTCCGGAAACAACCGGAATCCCAGGAACGTGATCCCGTCCGTGGTTCGGTGTATCCGGCTTTTCCCGTCATGCAACCGCAAACGCAGCCCTTCCAAGCGTGCCTCCACCATCGCCCGAGCCTGGCTCAGGAACCCCTTGTCCTCATGGAACAGCAAAAAGTCGTCAACATACCGGCAGTACACCCGTGGCCGTATTTCCCGGAGCACAAACTGATCCAAGTCGTTCAAATAGACATTGGCGAAGAATTGGGACGTCTGGTTCCCTAAAGGCAGTCCCCGAGGGCGATCCAACGCCGAAAACAGGTCGTCACCCGGAAAGTACACTGGATCCCTCCGACGATCCCCTGCCCCTGAACCAGCCCCATCAATGATCTTCCCAGCCAGAGCCAGCGTCGGCAGGCACTTCACCGCCCGTTCCAGTTGCTCCTGAAGAATCGCGTGGTCAATCGACGGAAAGTACTTCCGCACATCGCACTGCAACACATACGGAAACGCTCCGCACGCCAGATGCGCAGCCTCAATCGCCCGATGTGTCCCGAATCCCACCCGGCATGCGTAGCTCTGGCGTGCAAACCGGGGTTCGAACACCGGCTCCAGCACCTGGGTGATCGCATGGTGGACCACCCGGTCCCGAAAGGGTGCGGCCGAAATCTTTCGGGGTTTTGGATCCACGATCTCGAACGTTCTATACCCGCCTGGCTCGTAGGTCCCGGAAACCAGTTCCCTCTGCAACTCCACCAGCCGCGGTTCCCGGTAGAGGAGGAATCCTGCCACATCGGCCCGAGAGCGCTTGCCGGCCGCCGCCCGCCGCAAAGCCAGACATAGGTTTTCCCAACTCGTCAATTCCGGCCACAGCCGCCCCGACCGCCTCACTCGGCCCCCCGGCGTGCGGACTTGAGCCATCCGCCCGGCCTCGTCCGGATCCACGCCTTCGCCCGTGACCCCCGCAAATGCATGGTGCCAGCCATGCACCACC
>CAITMP010000694.1 GCA_903893525.1 uncultured Acidobacteriia bacterium
GCGCCGACAGCGAAGTACATGTTGTCGCCAGCCCCCTCAATTCCTTCTGCGAAAATCGTTGTGGCGATCTCGAAGATCTCCTCGCCGCGAAGTGTGGCGTCGTCGGCACTCACGTCGGCCGCCAGGTTCCAGACAGCGGCACCCTCATGGTGAGTCCGCTCGTTGCTCAGGACGGCGTCACCCGGCCGCATCAAACTGTCTCTGAAGTCCCCCTTCGTATCGAAGATGACGAAGACGTCTGTGGGCTGGGCGGACTCCCGGAGTGCGGAGACGAGTTGCATCATCGCGTTCGTCTTGCCGCTCCCGATAGCGCCGACGAATAGGGAGTGACGGCTCAGCAATTCGTCGTCAAATCTAATTGCCCCCTCGTGGCCCGAGAGCACGGCCTTCATCGGCTTGTCGGGATCGAACTCGGCCCCAGCGGCCCGAGGCGCAGCACCCAGGGTCCACCCTTCGAGAACCTCGGTGCTGAAGCCGATCCCAGGGACGGATGACATGTGCTGACGTCCTTTCTAATCGTGAACCTAGCTGGGGGTAACGCCCCATTCGGCTTCCGCCAGCGAGCCCTTCGATTGGATATCGTGCACAATGGCACCCAATTCATTAACTACCTGCATCGCATCTGGGCCTGGAATGCCGACCGTGAAGTCAAAGGCGTCATAGAGGCCGAAAAGCGCTGTGAAGTACCCGAAGGGCCCGCTGATCACTCGTATCAGGCGGTGGAAGAATCCATTCTCCTCTTGCCAGGCATTGCCAAACGACACCGGAGTTCCCGTGGACTGCTGGCCCGCGATCTGGACAGATACGGTACCGCGTCTCCCAAATCGAGAGAGCCCAAAAGCGACAATACCGGCCCCGATGAGCAAGTTGATGATTCCAGCGCCCACATTCTTGAACAGCGCGAAGAAGCCGAACAATGCCCACAACCCTCCCAAGATAATGAGCCACGTCATGACTCGGTTCGACACATAGGTTCTCATACCGGAGATTGTGCTGATCTGTGTTTCCATCACCAGTACGCTGCCACGGCGACGAGCCTCCGCGTGAGCATGGAATATCAACCGGCTATTCGTGACGATCAACTTGCCCTGACCCTGTTTGAGTGACCGCAGTTGAGTTACGTCATAGGACCGCCAGATCGTCTCGTTCAATGCAAGCACCACATTCGTTCCAGGAATGATGGGTCTCGAACTGGGAATTGGCGCTGGTACCGCCGAAGGCGCTCCCAGAGTCCGTGGCCCAGGTCCGACATCACCGACCGGGGTGTCGTCTACCTCCTTGCCGCACTTGCTGCAGATCACTTCACTCGGATCCAATTGATGACCGCACGATTCGCAGAACGCCACCCGGTCCCCCTGTTGTTTAAGCCTTTGTGTTGCTGCCGGAGTATATGGTTGGACGTGGCGTTCGGCCAGTGGTGTCTCCCACGACTTGTAGGACAACCAAGTTTGACCACTGGTTCGACCGCCCACGCTCCGCGCTGTCGAGTCCGGTCGATGGAAGCCAAGCGGGGAATTGCCATGCTCGAAAGGGCGAGCCTTTGCCGGACGCAGGCTGCATGATGGCAGGCACCCGGGGCGGAGGGCGGTCCGGACTTGAGCCTGATGCGCGCGACTCGAGGACAACCCTTGCGTGGTGGTGGGTGCTTGTTCCGCTTGTCACACTTGGCCTCGGTGCTGGAATACCGTTCCTCGTCCTGGCCACCCGCGTGCGCAGCCGGCGTTTCGCCCTAGTCGCAACGGCCTACATTGTCCTAGCGCTCGTCAGTCTTTCTCTTTTGAACGTCGGCGGTAGCAAGGACACATGGCAATCGGGTCTGGGAAGCGCCATTGCGATCACGTGTGCCTTTGTGGGTTCGGTACACGTCTACCTAGTGTGCCGTCAGCCGTCATCCATGTCCATCTTCATGCCTCGCTCCCGGACCAGGTGGTCGTCATTCCCTCGCGTGTATACGAACTCGTCGGAACGAAGCGAGTACATGATTGGTCGAGCTGTTGAGCGGATGAATCTGCGCGACGACGCGCGAAGGATCGCGAAGGATCAACCACGGTTGGCAGACGAACTGAGAATCGGCCGCCCGGACCTGCCCCGCGAGTACGACGACGGCGGCCTGGTTGATATCAACCACGTCCCGCTCTCCGTGCTGGTTCAACTTCCGAGCGTTTCCCGGGAGCTGGCGCTCCAGATAGTCAACGCTCGGACGACAGTGGGCGGATTCGAGTCACTCGACGACGTCAGCATTGTGCTCGGAATACCGCCTCAGGAGCTCGATCACCTCAGGGACGTGATCATTTGCCGGCGGTGACGGGAACTACTCCCAGTTCAGCCGACCACGTGGCCTGGCTTCGAACATCTTGGGTCTACGTGAGGACCTACGGACCAGAATCCGAGCGAATTGAGGCATTTAGCCCTTTCCTGCATTCCTACAATCATCACCGCAGTGACACGGCACTTGGGGGCAGGCCGCCAATCAGTGCGACCAACCAACCTGGATAACACATCTAAACCGCCGCCCCATCGTTGGTGATGCAGTGCTCCGATAGACGTGTAGGGGCTGACTTGGCGGGTACGCCGGCCGCGCTTCAAGTCTGATTTCACC
>CAITMP010000695.1 GCA_903893525.1 uncultured Acidobacteriia bacterium
GCCGCGCTGATGGTTTTTCAGGACGGCCACGAATACATGAGCGACAAGGCGTCGCAGCGCGTTCCGATCGTGTTCGACAACCTGATCGCCAAGGGGGACATGCCGGTGACCATCGGGGTGTTCATCAATCCCGGCCACCGCGGCACCAACACGCCGCCGGCCAACACCTGGGGGAATCGCAGCAACCGCAGCTACGAATACGATTCCCTCGGCGGTGACTATGCGAAGTTCCTCATCAACGAGCTCCTGCCCTACGTGACCGCGAAGTATTCGGTGAAGATCACCGAGGATCCGGAATTGCGGGCCATTGGTGGCATGAGCAGCGGCGCCATCTGCGCCTTCACCGTGGCCTGGGAGCGGCCCGATTCCTTCCGCAAGGTCCTCTCGCAAATCGGCAGCTTTACCAACATTCGCGGCGGGCATGCCTATCCGGCACTGATTCGGAAAACCGAACGGAAGCCGATTCGCGTGTTCCTCCAGGACGGTTCCAACGACCTGAACAACCTTCACGGCAACTGGCCGCTGGCGAATCAGGAGATGGCGAGTGCGCTGGCCTTCACGGGCTATGATTTCAAATTCGTCCTCGGCACGGGCAATCACAGCGGGCGTCACGGCGGCGTCATCTTGCCCGACTCCCTCCGCTGGCTCTGGCGTCCGGTGGCCGTGGAGCTGCCGAAACCACTGACCAAGGACAACCTCGGCGGCGACGAGGCGCTCTCCAAGGTGCTCGTGGACGGCGGGAAACCCGGCGACTGGGAGCTGGTGGGCGAGGGCTACGGCTTCACCGACGCCGCGTGCAGCGACGCCGACGGGAATTTTTACTTCAGCGATCTCGGCAAGAACACGGTGTACAAGGTGTCGGTCAACGGGGGCAAACCTGAGAAGTGGCTCGAAAACGGCCCCAAGATCAGTGGCTTGAAGTTTGGCGCAGACGGCCGGCTGTACGCGGCCACGCAGGGCACCGACAAGGAGAAGCGAATCATCACCATCGATCCCATCAGCAAGACCATCGAGACCGTGGCCACCGACGTGCAGCCGAACGACCTGATCGTGTCCAAGAGCGGCTGGATTTACTTTACGGACACTGGTGCCGGGCAGGTGGTGGCGGTGCCGACTTCGGCGCGAAACCTGTCGCGCCCGCATCCGGTGGCCGGCGGCATCAACAAGCCCAACGGCATCGGCCTAACCCCGGATCAGCACCAACTGCTGGTGAGCGAATACGGCGGCACCAACGCCTGGACGTTCCTGATCCTGGACGACGGCACCCTGCGCGGCGGTGAGAAGAACCTGGAATTGCGGGCGCCGCCCGGAAAGACGGACAGCGGCGGCGACGGCATGACCACCGATGCGCAGGGGCGGGCGTGGATCACCAGTCACCTCGGAATCCAGATGTTCGATCCCAATGGCCGCATGGGCGGGATTGTGTCGCGTCCGCAGGACAAGGGCACGGTGAGCTGCACCTTCGCCGGCCCGGGCCGCGCCTGGCTCTACGTCTGCAACAGCGACAAGGTGTATCGCCGCAAGACGCTGACAACGGGTGCCGCGGTGCCTTGAGTGATCCGAAGGAATTTAACCACAGATGGACACAGATAAACACAGATCGTGCAGGCAATGCTTCGATGGAATCGGCTGAAAACGGTTAACCACGCTGTATTGGTCAAATGGGTCTCTCTTCCTCATTCTGATCTGTGTCCATCTGTGTTTATCTGTGGTTAAACCCTCAGAATTCCGGTTGCAAACCGCCGCCGGACGAGAA
>CAITMP010000696.1 GCA_903893525.1 uncultured Acidobacteriia bacterium
CCGGTGATTGACGAAGGGTGGACCCGCTGGATTTTGGAGGATTACGCCTTTGCGCCCGTCACGCTCCGCAACGGCGACATCCGGGCAGGACACCTGCGGGAACGGTTCGACACGATTCTGCTTCCCGACACCTCGCAGCGCACAATCCTGGACGGGTACGCCACCGGCGTGGTCCCGGGCGAGTTCTCGGGTGGCTTGGGTGAACCTGGCTCCGCCGCATTGCGGGATTTTGTGCGGGAGGGTGGCACGTTGATCGCATTCAACAACGCTACGCTGTTCGCGGTCGACCAATTCCATTTGCCGGTTGCCAACGTACTGGCAGGGTTGACGCCGGACCAGTTTTACTGTTCCGGGTCGCTGCTGCGGGTGGAGTTGCGCGATCCAACGCATACGGCTGTGGCGGGATTGCCGCGCGAGCCCAACGTGATGTTCGAGCTTGGTCCGGCGTTTGAGACACGCGCCGGTTTCCGGGGCACAATCCTGGCCGGTTATCCGAAGGACTCCAATCCACTGGCGAGCGGGTATTTGCTGCATCCGGAGCGAATCCAGGGCAAGGCAGCCGCGTTGGAGGTGTTTTATGGCGAGGGGAGGGTGTACCTTTTCGGGTTCCGCCCGCAGTGGCGAGGGCAATCGCACGGAACGTACAAGTTCTTCATGAATGCTATCTTCGACAGTCCGGCTTCGGCGAAACCCACTTCCGCACCGAAGGCGGCGGCGGGAGCTGCTGATCCCTGGCGCGCGGTGGTGGCCCCGGTCCAAGCGGATTTGGGCGCATTGCTGGCACTGAATCGGGCGTTCCATTCGGCCCGCGGTGCGGCAGCCTTGGAGGAACGGGCAAAGTTGACGGCAGCCTTGGACAAGTTCGAGCGGGAACGCATCCAAGAGGTGCAGGACAGCGCGGGCGCGATGGACGAGACTGGACGAAAGAAGGCAGTGGCGCTGGTGAAATCCATGCGCACCGTCGCAGCGGATTTGCGCTCCAAGGAGATCGAGGATTCGCTCGACGGGGCAGGTTTGGCGGAGCGCTACAAGGTCGAGTAGTTCAGAACCGCGACAGGAAGCCCAATCGCGGCGCGATGGCGAAGTTCAGCTGGACGAGGACGATGAATCCGATGCTCGCCCAAGTGTCAAAAATGCACAGCAGCGCACCGAATGCGTAGAGCGATTGGGCTACAACAATCCGGCGTTCGATGGCTTTGCCAACTTCCGCCGGTGTCCCTTGGGTGACCAAACCTGCGCGGCTAGCGTATTTCCAACTCACCAGCAGTACGCTGCCCAAAAGGAAGATGTTCGCCCAATAAAGCACCAAGGCGGTGCGGTATTCGATGTACTCGGCCAGTAGGAGGGTGGAGAACGGCAACAGCGTCACGAAGAACAGAAATGCGAGCTGGATCCACGACAGGTGTCGATTGGTAAGTGCGAAACGGCTGAGTTGGGCCTGCTGTCCAGTCCAGAAGATGGAGAGTGTCAGAAAACTCATCAGACAGGTGACGATCTGCGGCAGCATGGCTCGGAGGGCAGACCACAACTGCTCCTCGCTGTGGATAGTGGCCCGGGCGGGGACGTGGAGGTCCAGGACAAGTAGCGTCATGGCGACGGCAAAGATTCCGTCGCTGAGCGCTTCCACCCTCTCAACACTATCCCCTGCGATTCGGTTGTAGGTGTGTTTCAATCTACTTCAGCGTAACGTAAACCGGATTCGACGCCTTGCCGTTGACCGGACCAAAACTTCGACAATCCCTGCGCCCGCCAGCGTTCTGGGGACGGCAATATTGAATTGCGCCACACCGTTGGCGGCTTGGGTCTGTCCGGCGTAGGCGATGTCGGCTGGAACGCCGCCAATCGTTGCACTCGCAGATGTGACGGTCGGTAGATTTCCACCGTAAAGAACAAGGTAGACCTGTTCCGAGGCCGGTCCAAGATTGATGGGCAGGGCGGCTGTGCCGGTCGCTGTGGCAAGGGCGAACTGCTCGGTGAGCTGCTGGGTGCCCCGGACCCGGGTGATATAGCCGGTGGCAAGGCCGTCGGAATTCACCTGGTAGAGGATGGGCGCGCTGGGCACGGAAAGTTTGGCCTCGGCCACGATGTTGGTGGTGTCGATGTCGCCATCGGCGTTCCAAGTCTTTGTGTAGTTGGCAGGCTTCGGCACCGTGTAGCGGAAGATCACCGTGTTGTCGAGTTCCAGATCGGAAGTCCAGATGAACTTGGCCCCGGTAAAACTGGCGGCTGTGTAGTCGCCGTCGGGCTTGACCTGGGTTTCC
>CAITMP010000697.1 GCA_903893525.1 uncultured Acidobacteriia bacterium
GGCTCGAACCGCTTCCACGGGGCGCTGTTCGAATTCTTCCGCAACGACAAGCTGAACGCCGCAGACTTCTTCTCCAACGCCAACCGGATCGCTAAATCGACGCTCCGCTTCAACCAGTTCGGCGGCAACATCGGCGGCCCGATCCGGCGCGACAAACTGTTCTTTTTCTTCAACTACGAGGGTGCCGCAGTCCGCCGCCAAGCGCTCGTCAGCGGCAATGTACCAACGCCCGCGTTGCTCAACCAGCTTGCCCCGGCCATTCGATCCACCATGGAACTGGTGATGCCGACCACCTTTGCACCCACCAACAACCCTCTCATCGGCTTCCACACCCGCAGTGACAACGCCTCAAATGACGAGCACACCTTCCTCACACGCGTCGATTGGCTCGTCTCCAGCCGCCAACGCCTCGCAGTCCGCGATAGCTACAACGACCAAAAGTACACCACGCCGAACCTACAGCCCAAGTTCCCCACCGCCTACCCGCTGAAGCTCAACAACGCGGTCATCGAGCACACCCTGAACCTCGGAGCGGCCACTCTCAACGAGCTTCGCATCGGCTTCAACCGAGTCGACCTTTACCGCCAACCGCTAGGCTACCAGCAGATTCCGGCCTACATCTCCGTCCAAGGCATCAGCGCGTCGTTCTCCAATTTCATTCACTTCCTGCCGACCACCTACTCGCTCAGCGACAACTTCACCATGATCCGGGGCCGCCACTCGATCAAGATGGGTCTGGACCAGCGCGAAGTCCGCAGCGTCCGCTACCAGGGCGGTCCTCCGTCGTACGCGTACACCACCACCGCCGACATAATCAACCAGAACCCGGCAACCGTGGGTCTTTCCTTCACCACCAGCAAAGGCCTCCACACCCTGAACATGGGCTACTACATCCAGGACGAGTGGCGCCCACGTCCAAAATTGCAAATCAACGCCGGTCTGCGTTACGAATACTCGCCGCCCTTCCGGGGAGGATTCAACGTCTCTAGCTCCAACCCCTATGGCACCTACAACGCCCCCAAGGCCCCGATGTTCGCCGCCGACCGCAACGATTTCGGCCCCCGCCTCGGCATCGTCTGGACCCCGGTCACCGGAACCGTGATCCGCACCGGGGGCAGCATCAGCTACCTGATGCCGCAGGCCATCCACTTCTACGACATGGCCTATATCAGCCCGCTGCTGTCCGGCGTCTCCAGCTTTTCCACCGCCGATGTGCCCGCGTCGTTCCTCCTCTACCCCAACGCAATTGGCTTCCAGACGCTGATCCAGAACAATCCGGCGCTACTGCCCTCCAGCATCAAACTCTCGCGTTCGGTGGCGGACTTCAACCGTCGCGACACCTACGTGGGCTCTTGGAATCTGACCCTCCAGCGCCAGGTTACGAAGACTCTTTCGTTCCAAGCCGCCTATGCCGGACACCGGACCGTAAAGCTGATTTCCGTCCGCCCGTTGAACCTTGTGGACCCGGCAACCGGACAACGCCCCGTTCCCTCGCTGGGCCAGATCAACTTCGAGGAGAACGCGGCCAACATCAGCTACCACTCGATGCAGCTTTCGGCCAACCAACGGCTCTGGAAGGGCCTGAATTTCGACGCCTACTTCACCATGGCCTCGGCCCGCGGCTATTACACGCCCGATGACACGATCACATTCACCGGCAGCGGCCTGCAGGACCCGCTGAACATCGCGGGCAGCAGCGGCACGGTTGAGGGCACGATCAAGCGCAATTTCCGGATGGTGTTCAGCTATGCCATCCCCGGCGGCAACAACCTGAACAACCGGGTCCTCAAAACGCTACTCGGCGGCTGGACATTCCGCTCCATCATCGGCGACCGTTCCGGCATCCCGATCAACATCACCTCGGGCAGCGACTTCGTCGGCAATGGACGCAGCGCGGGGCAGCGGCCGGACGTGGTTGCGGGAATCAGTCCCTATGTGGAGAACCACAACACCCTCACGTGGCTGACCGCTTCCGCCTTCACCACTGCGGCGCTCAAAGCGCAGAAGAAGTTCGGAAATCTTGGCTTTTACGCGCTCACCGGCCCCTCGGCCTTCACGATGGACAGCGGCCTCCACAAGTCCCTCATGCTCAACGAAAAGCAGCGCCTCACCATCCGGTTGGAAGCCTTCAACCCGCTGAACCACACGTTGCTGAAC
>CAITMP010000698.1 GCA_903893525.1 uncultured Acidobacteriia bacterium
GTGACAAGAACTGTTTCAAAAAATGGCGTCCTAGATTGGGCCGACTACGGCCTCCAGAACTTCCAGTCGGCGTTTCGGTGTCTCCCCATCCACGTCTTCCTTTTCGAAGGCTTCCAGCACGTCCAAGCCCTCCACGATCCGTCCGAAGGCGGAATACTTGCCGTCCAGATGCGGCGAGTCGCCCAGCATTAGAAAGAATGAGGTGTTGGCGGAATCCGGATCGTCCGCCCTTGCCATGGACACGATTCCCCGAACGTGCTTTATGTCGTTGCGGAACTCGCCCTTCACGTTGTGTACCCAACGGTCCGCCAGGTGTGTGGGGCGCGACCCGCGTTGGTCGCCCATCCCGCCTTGCGCAACGAATCCCTTCACGAGGCGGTGGAAGGCAGTGCCGTTGTACCAGCCGGTTTCCGCCAATTTCAGGAAGTTGCGGACGTGGTTCGGGGCCCAATCCGGTTCCAGTTGGATCTTGACGGTTCCGAGGGTTGTTTTCAGCGTGACGGTGCGGTGCAATTCCTGGACAGGTGTGTCCAGATATGGTTCGACCTTCTTTTTCTCGATGGTCACCTTCTCGATGCGCACAGGCTGGGTGGTGAAGCCATTCTCACCGGCCGGAACGCGCGAGATCTGTTCCACAACCTCCATTCCCTCGGTGACCTTGCCGAAGGACGAAAACTGTCCGTCGAGGGGCGGCTGGGGGAAGACGCAGACGAAGAATTGGGTGCCGTCGCTGTCGTCCTTGCCAGGAATGCGGACGGTGGAGACGGTGCCGCGTTCGTGCTTGTAGTCGCTGAACTCGTTCTTGAGCAAGTTCATGCCGCCGGTGCCCCAGAGCGTTTTCGGCGTCTTGGGATCCTTCAGCAGCGGGTCGCCGCCCTGGATAATTCCGTTTGCGACCACTCGGTGGAACGCACTGTCGTTGTAGTAACCGGCGCGGGCGCGCTTGATGAATTCCTCCACATGTTTCGGCGCCTTGTCGGCGGCAAATTCGAATCGGAATGTGCCGAGCGGGGTAGTCACAACCGCTTCAAGGTCGGCGGGGGATTGGCAGAACGCCGGAAAGCAGAGACCGGCAATCGCCGCAAAGATCTGGAGAGTGCGCATTGGAACCTATCTTAATTCTCGGAAGAGCTTGGACGCCTTGGCCAGCCTGGCGGTCTGCTCGGCCACGGTATTGAGGCTGGTCACGATGCGGTCGGTCTCAATGTTGACCAGTGTGTAGCGGTCCGTGGCCGGTTCGTGGGAGGTGAGGATTTCGCCGTGGGCTTCGCGGAGGTCCGGCAGATTTTGGGGTGCGCTGTCGGTGCGCAGCGCATGGGCGACGGACTCCAAGGTGGCGGCCACCTTTTCGCGGAACCGCACGGTGGCAGCGCGCGACGGTGCGGGGCGGGTCTGGTACAACCCCGCTTCAAGGGCCATCACGGCATGCACGAATGCGTGGGAGTTCGCCAGAATTGCGTTGAGGGCGCGGCGAATCGCGGCTGGAATCCCTGGTTCGGCGGACATGCGGTCCGAAGATGCCTCGACGTTGGAGCGGGCCCGCCGTGCGTCGATCCGGGCGCGGTCGATCCTGGCTTTCGGGTCTCCCGCATAGGCGCCCATTACGGCGAGGAAATAGACGCGGTAGGCATCGACCATGGCCGCCATGGAGGCCCCCGCCTGGGTGCGCTCCCATGTTGGCCACACCACCCAGGCCACCATGGCGACGAGTCCTCCGATCAACGAATTGATGGCCCTCGGCACGATGACATCCATCGGTTGCACGCCGGTGGTCGCCAGTAGGAGCACGATCATCGAGCTGAGTGCGGCCACAAAGATGCCGTAGTTGGTCGGCCCCACCAACCGCAGGGTGAAAACAAACAAA
>CAITMP010000699.1 GCA_903893525.1 uncultured Acidobacteriia bacterium
CGATCTCAACCCGGGAAATTTACATGATTTCAGAATCATCCCGGACCGGCATCTTGCCCGTTGCCCCGTCCTTGCGGTTGAGGTCGTCGGCCAGGATCACAGCCTCGGCCAGATCCCGCATGGAACGCCGCAGACGGCGGCTTTCGTTGCGGAGCCGGAGATAGGCTTCCTCTTCGGTCAGGTTGTGCTTGAACTGGAGAATGCCTTTGGCGCGCTCGACAAGCTTGCGGGCCTCCAAGGTGCGCTTCATCTCCAGCGTTTCCGACATCAGCCGGGCGTTCTGGATGGCGATGGCCGCTTGGCCCGCAACCACGGTCACGAAGCCGATTTCGTCGTCGGCGAAGGTCCGAGTTTCCTTTGTATAGATATTGATGGAGCCGATCACCTTGCCCTGCGAAAGAAGCGGGGCGGCGAGTGCTGAGGACAGGCCGGACTTCCGGGCCAGTTCGGGATACCGGTAGGCCTTCTCCTCGTGGATGTTCGTGATCATCACGGGTTGGCCATCGCGGATGACATGCTCGATCAGCGAGCCTTCCATCCGGATCGGCATCCGGTGCATGTAGTCGGGGGAGGAGCAACGTGCGGCGCTGACCGTGAGCTCGCGCTTTTCCTCGTCCACCAGCATGATGGAGCAGACGGCGGAATCGAGGGTCTCGGCCACCATTTCGGAGATGGCCTGCAGAATCCGCTCCAAGTAGCCTTCGGCGGAAATGGTCTGGGCAACGGCTGCCAGCGTTTCGAGGCGGCGAACTGCACTTTGGGACTGTTCGACCAGCTTGTTGCGACCTATCACGCCGCCCATCTGCTCGCCGATGAACGTGATCAGGGCGACTTCATCCGAAGAGTGGGGATGCGGTTCGCGGTGGTGGACGTTGATGACGCCGATCAGTTCGCCCGAATTGACCAGCGGCACCGAAAGGAAGGCCTCATAGGTATCTTCCTGCAGCGAGCTGAATCGCTTGAAGCGTGCGTCGTCGGAGGCCTTTTTGCCCAACGCCACGACAGAATTATGAACTGCTACCCAGCCGGTGATGCCTTCGCCCATCTTCAGGCGGACGGTTCCGATCTCCGAATCGTGGGGAAGCTGCGATGCCCGCAATACAATTTCGTTGGTGCCGTGGTCGATTAGGTAAACAAGGCAGGCGTCGGAGTGGGTAACGTTGATGGTCAGACTGACCAAATCCTTCAGAATCGACTCGAGGTCCTGGTCTGAGCTGACAATGCTGCTGATTCTATGCAGCAGGGCAACTTGGCTGCCTGCGTGTTCGGCCATATGGGTTGACATGTCCTTTGAATTGCGTTCTGAATCTTAAGCTTAGAGAGTTCTGGCGGTACTGGTCCAATTGATTTTTTCGATGGACGGGATGGGGCGCCACCCGCGTCCGGCAGATGCGCGGTCCGCCCGATGGATGCAAAATATTCGCGTACACCATACTGGGAAGCATGCGAACCATCGCGTGCCTACTTCTGCTGACGGCCACGGCGAGGGCCGGGACTTTCGCCCTGCTGGTGGGAGTCTCACAGTACGCGAAACTTCCGTCCGATTTGTGGCTGCAGTACCCGGATGCCGATGTCCGGGCGTTCGGGGAATTTCTCAGGAGTCCGCGCGGCGGCGGCGTTCCAGCTTCGGCGATTCGCACTTTGACGAATGACCAGGCCACTACCGCCGCTGTCCGCGAGGCTTTCGGAGGGTTTTTCTCGGCAGCTGGAGCCGGGGATACGGTCTATATTTTGGTCGCAGCGCACGGAACCGTTGATTCCACGGGAGCCTATGTGCTGACGCATGACAGCGACCCGGCCGATCTGGCGGGGTCGGCTCTACCGATGGGCGAGCTGCGCGCCTTGGTCGAGCGCACCACCAGCCACGCGGGGCGGGTGATTTTATTGGTGGACGTGTGCCGGGCTGCGGCCATCGCCGGACAGAAAACAACGTCGCTGGGCGGGGTTGTGGAGAAGATCGGTGAAGTACAGGGCGAATTGCTGGGGTTGATGGCCGCGCGACCGAGGGAGTTGTCGTCGGAAGGGCCGGAGTTTGGCGGCGGGCACGGGGCATTTACGTGGGCAGTGCTCCAGGGACTGGACGGTGGTGCCGATAGCAATAAGGATGGCTTTGTGACTGCGGGGGAATTGGTGGACTACGTCACCGCCGAGGTGCCGAAACTCACCGGGGGACGTCAGCACCCGCGGGATATGGGGACGATGGAAAACAGTGCGAGGCTGTCGGACCTTTCCCGGACCGGTCCCAAAGGTAAGTAAGGTACTGGGCCGGTACTGTGGACGGCACCGGAAATGTCACAAATCGAACATCCCGTATACATCGATTTGAAACTTTCCGTTGCTAGCCTTGGTAACGATACACCCATGAAATTACTACGTATAGCTATAACTATGGCCACGCTCGCCACGGGCACGGTCTGGGCGCAGGAAGGCCGGTTCACCGGAACTGTGTCGGATCCGTCCGGTGCGGTGGTCCCCAATGCGTCCGTCAAGGTCACAGACCAGAAGACGGGCCGCGTGCGCGAAGCAAAAACCAGCGAGTCGGGTGTTTATTTTGTCCCCGGCCTCGCCCCCTCCCCCCAATACACCATCGCCGCTTCGGCTGCAGGCTTCACCAATGCCGAGTTCAAGGACATCGCCTTGGCGACCGGCCAGGAGCGCACCATCGACATCAAGTTGCAACCGGCGGGCGTGACCAACTCGGTCACCGTTTCAGCTGGCGAACTCGCCGTGATTGAAACCGCTTCGGCCTCGGTCGGTGCGAACGTCAATGCCCGCGAAGTGGCGCAGATGCCGATCAACGGCCGCCAGATTTCGCAGCTGTACCTGCTGGCTCCGGGCGCGCAGACCGCCGGAAGCGGCTCGTACGACAACATCCGGTTCTCCGGCCGCGCCAACCAGCAAAACGCTGTTCGGTTCGACGGTGTGGAAGCCTCTTCCATCGTCGACGCCTCCCCGGGCAACCTGAACGGCCAGATCTCGTCGGCCTTCCGCCTGCAGGCAAGCTTGGAGACGGTCCAGGAATTCCGCGTCGAATCCAGCAACTACCCGGCCGAATACGGCACGGGCACCGGCGGCCAGATCTCGATCGTCACCAAGTCGGGTGGCAACCAGACCCACGGCAGCCTGTTCGAGTACATCCGCAACAACGAACTCGACGCCCGCAACTACTTTGACGGTTTGAACA
>CAITMP010000700.1 GCA_903893525.1 uncultured Acidobacteriia bacterium
CTAGGGCCAAAAGATCACCTCGTTGGTTGCAAGCAGGGCTTGCGCGTATTCTGCGGGGGTCGCCTTGTCCAGATAGGACAGGGCCAGGTCCAGTTCCCTCGGCGACGATCGCGCTGCAGGGCACGCCGGTACATCTCCCGCACCTTGGCGGGTTTCTCCGTCTGGCTGTCGGACAACTTTGCCAATTCCTCCGCGCGCTCCTTCATGAACGGGCTGTTCATGACAAACAGCTGTTGGAGGGGCGACGTGGTGAGGTCGCGCTGCGGGGAACTGAGGTTGGCGTCGGGAAAATCGTAGAGTTGGAGAACGGTGTTGATCCTACCCCGGCTCACGCGGCCATAAACGGTCCGGCTGTGGTTTTCCGAAGCGTCGAGGTCCAACGAAAGCGGCGCAGGCTTGGTGTCCAGCACATCCGAAATCTTCAGCAGGTTGTCGCGGTAGGCCTCAACGTCCAACCGGCGGGGGTTCATGCGCCAGAGGTACTTGTTGGTGGGATCGGCGGAATTGCCGTCGGCCCTGGGGTGGCTCGACTGCCTGTAGGTGGCCGACAGCATGATCTCCTTATGGAGCCATTTCAGGGACCAGCCGTTGGCGATGAAGCGCGCGGCGAGGTCGTCCAGCAGTTCGGGGTGGGTCGGTTTTTCCCCCTGCACGCCGAAATCGCTTTGCGTGGCTACCAGCGGTTTGCCGAAGTGCCAGCCCCAGACGCGGTTCACGATGACGCGGGCGGCGAGCGGTGCGGAATCCGAGAAGAGCTTTTCGGCCAGATCCAGGCGGCCCGATCCATGGGTAAACGATCCGTCACCTTTGGACAGAACGCTCAGGAAATGGCGCTTCTCAATGGCACCGGGCGAGGCGACATTGGCATGCGGCAGCAGGTTCATATCGCGGGCGACGCCTGGGCGGATGTCCACCATGGTGAGATCGGGGTCAGAGCCGTCGATCCAGACACCGGCGTCGTAGACGGATTGCATAAAGGGCAGATCCGAAGCTCCGCCTTGGCGGCGGCGGGCGGCGGCTACGGCATTGGCGGGGCGGGCCGGGGGTGCTTCGGCGGGTTTGGCATCGGCGGGTTTGGCATCGGCGGGTTTGGCATCGGCGGGTTTGGCATCGGCAGGTTTGGCGTCAGCTGCACCCGCAACCGCGGGCGGCATGGGCTTGCGGGGAGGCTGTGGAACACGAACCAGATTCGCAAGGTAGGTGTACATCTCCGGGTGGCCGTCCTTCAGGAAGGCCATGGAATCCCGGAGCTCCGTCATTTCCTTGGTGAACTTGGCCACCTGCTTGGCTGCGTCTTCGGGCTTGCTGCCTGGCTCGCCATTCATCAGGTTCGCCAGATAGTTCAGGTAGAAGAGCCGCGTGGCCGCGTGCATGAACTTCTGTTCCGTTTCCTTGTCCACTTCGGCGACCGGGCGTGGGGCGGCCATGGTGGAGGAAAAAACGCCGACCATGGCGTAGTAATCCTTTAGGAGGATGGGGTCGAATGTGTGGTCATGGCAACGCGCGCACCCAACCGTGAGACCCAGAATGCCGCGCGAGACTGCGTCGACCCGCTCGTCCCACCCGTCGGTGAACAGGGTCTCGATAACGTCGCGGGAGAGCCGCAAATCGGTGTGGTAAATCGGGGCGGCACCGACGTAGCCCAGGGCGCGCAGGTCGTCGTGCGGGGTCCCGGGGATCTGGTCGGCGGCCAGCTGGAGCTTCACGAATTTGTCGTACGGAACGTCCTTGTTCACGGACTCGATGACCCAGTCGCGGTAGCGCCAAGCGAACGGGTAGGGCGGGTTGGTGGCTTCGGATGTCGGATTGTCCTCGCCGTAGCGGGCCACGTCGAGCCAGTAGCGGCCCCATCGCTCTCCGTACCGGGGCGAGGCCAGGAGCCGGTCGACAAGGCGGTCGTAGGCACCGGGGGCTGTGTCGGCTTGGAAGGCCTGGATTTCGTCGTACGTGGGGCGGATTCCGGTCAGGTCGAGCGAGGCCCGCTCAATCAGGGTGGCCTTGTCGGCGGCGGGCGAGGGCTTCAGCTTGTTCTTTTCGAGCTGCGAGAGGATGAACCAGTCGAGCTTCTGCTGGGCCCAGGTCTTGGCAAAAGTTGCATTGCGCACCTTCGGCTGCGCGGCGGCTGCGACTGGCTGGAAGGCCCACCACTTGCGGCCGGACTCGATGTCCATGCCTTTCTTCGCTGCGGAGACGGGGGCGGCACCGGCTGGAGAATCGGCACGGGGGTCCGGGGCGCCGTCGCCGATCCATTTGGCGAAGGCATCGATCTTGGGGTCGGGCAATTTGCCCGTGGGTGGCATCTTGACGTCGGTCTCGTTGTAGGAGAGCGCCTTGTAGAGCCGCGTGGATTTCGGATCTCCGGGCGTGGCTGCGGTCAGGATGGGCCCGCCGTTGCCGCCCGCCTTGACGCCAGCCTTGGTGTCGAGCACGAGACCGCCCATAGGCGTCTTCATTTTCGAGTTGTGGCAGCCGTAGCAACGCTCGGCGAGGACGGGGCGGATTTCTTTTTCGAAGAACTCGGTTTGGGCCGCGGTGGGCGCTGGGGATTGCGCGGCGGC
>CAITMP010000701.1 GCA_903893525.1 uncultured Acidobacteriia bacterium
AATCGTGTCCAGCTTCGCCCGCTGGACCGCCGGGTCCTTGTCGCCGGGTTGGATGTTGACCACTGGATTCCCCTCGGCCTGCATCGACGTTGCTTGGTATGGCGCGGGGAGAAATCCGTTCGAGAAATTCTCCAGCCCGCCCGGAGGCACCGCGCCGCCATGCAGCAGGACATACCCGGGCAGGTTCTTGTTCTCGCTGCCCAGCGCGTAGTTCACCCACGACCCCAAGCTGGGATATCCGCCCAGCGTCCGCCCCGTGTGCATCAACAGGTTGGCGCGCGGATGCAAGGGAAAGCCCGACACCATCGACCGGATCACCGTGATATCGTCCACGCACTCCGCCACATGCGGGAACAGTTCGCTCACCCACAGCCCCGACTTCCCATGCTGCGCGAACGACCACGGACTCTTCACCCACTTCCGATTGGTTTCCTGCTTCGCGCCAACTTGGTAAAAACCGTCGAATGGCTTTCCATCGAGCTCCGCCAGTTTTGGCTTGGGATCGAAAGTGTCGATATGCGAGACGCCGCCCGGCATGAAGCAGAAGATCACGTTCTTGACCTTGGCCGGGAAGCGGGCGGCGTCTGTGACGGCACCATAGGCACCGTCCGCCATCAGTGCAGCCAGCGACGTCAGGCCGAATCCGGTGGACGCCCTCGCCAACACCTCCCGGCGAGAAAGCTTACCGAACATAGACAAACTCCTTCAGATTGAAAATGGCGTGCGCGACGTCCTTCCAGACCACCTGGCTGTCCATCAGCTTTTCCGCCGCGACCTTGTGCAAACTCGCCACCTCGTTCGCCAAGCTGGTGAACCGGGCGCGCTCGGCTTCGTCCGGCAAACGGCCCAGTGCCGCGCGGAACATCGCTTCGAGCCGCGCCCCCGTTGTCGGAGCCTTCTGCGCAATCACACGCTCGGCCCACACCCCCGCCTGGTCGAGCACAAACGGATCGTTCATCAGTGCCAACGCCTGTGGCGGAACATTGGTGGAATCGCGGTTCCCTCGCGCCACCGTCGGATTCGGGAAATCGAAGGTCTCCAGAAATCTTGACCCCTCATGACGCGTGACCTTCACATAGAGGCTCCGCCGACCATCGCCATCCAGTGGTCCTTGGTACAGTTTGCGGTAATCCTTCGGCTCCTCGCGGTGGGGCTGCACGCTGGGACCGTACAATTCCGGATTCAAGCGTCCTGAAACCGCCAAAATGGAGTCCCGGATGGATTCTCCCTCCAACCTGTGCACCGAATAGTGCGAGAGCAGCCGGTTTTGCGGATCGGATTTCGCCGCCTCGGTCGAAGGCAGTCCTGACTGCTGGAATGCGTTTGACAGCACAAGGAACCGGATCTGCTTCTTGATCGACCATCCGTCCGCCACGAACTTCTGCGCCAGGTAGTCCAACAGCTCCGGGTGGGACGGCGGTTCGCCGTACGTGCCGAAATTGTCCGCTGTCGCCACAATCCCTCGTCCAAAAAGGTGCAGCCAGATCCGGTTTGCCATGACCCGCGCGGTGAGCGGGTTCGACGGGCTGGCAATCATGTCCGCAATTTCGAGCCGTCCGCTGCCGAACACTTTCAGGCCCTCCGAGGTGCCCGCAATCAGCTCCAGGAAGCCCCGCTGGACCATCTTTCCCGGATTCGTGGCATCTCCGGCGGGCAATACCGGGAAGTTGTATCCGGCGTCCAAATCGGCCAAGCCCTCGAAAGTCCTTGGAGCATCGATCCGGGCCTCGGCGAATCGGTACTCGGCCACCAGGGAATTCAACCGGGGCGACATGGCCGTGGAGTTCCCGACCAACTTGTTTTCCAAGAGCCACTGGAGCCATGTCGCGTCGTCGTCCGATGCCTTCCCCTCCGCCCAGCGTTGGATCGCATCCCCGATTGCCGCTCCGTACCGCGCAGCCAGCGCCTCGGTCCCCGCAGGAGCATCGCCCGCAAACAGCCGTGCCACGTGCGTCAACTCGGCCTTGGGCGATTCATCCACATCGTGGAGCACGGCCCGCGCGATTCCGAAATAGGAATACGGCGATTCTACCTGCGCCTGCGTGGCCTTCAACCGACCCGGTCGATCCGGAATCCGTGGATTGTCGGACTTTGTCACCAGTTCCAGGTAGAACGGGAGCGTCGGCTGGTCCTGCCGGTTGTTGATCTTGAGCCATTTGAGGGAGTCATGGTCCAGATTCTGGTAGTCCTCGCTCAGCATGCAGTTGTCGAGGATGGTCCGCCAGGACCCCAGCTTCCCGCCCATCAGCTGCAAGCTGACGAATTTCTTGTCCTTCGGTACGATTGGCGACCGCAAGGCACCGTTCAACCGCTCTGATAGCGCATTTGTATAGAATCCGCTCGGGAAGATCCCGGTCACGGCTTTCGATCCCTCGCCCGCAACTGCAAATTCCCCGCTTGGCGAGGGTCCCGCCGTCAACGCGTTGCCGTCCGAATGCCACCCCCCAAATCCATCCGCCACCAGATTCCCGAATGTCCGGTAGTTCTCCTTGTTGAACGCTGCCCTCGCCGCTCCCTCGGTCCCATACTGCTCCTTCAGCTTCGACCAATCGCCGGAATGAACAAACGGGTAGATCGGATCCTCCAGTCCCAGCTTCGGCTTTTCCATGGCTGAAACCCACGCCTGAACCCTCTCCAAGGAGAGTTCCGTCAGATCCTTCGGCTCAGGCGCCACACCTTTCGACGCCCGGTCGGCCGCTAGCAGATACCTAGGGATCTGCCGCGATTCCTCCAGCCAAACCTTCGCCAATTCCTCGCGAATCTGCGGCTTCATCTGCCCCAGACGCTGTTTCACCGGTTCCGCCACCGAATTCAACCCCGCATTCCGCATCACCATGCGGGAACTGGTGAGGGCTCCGTAGAGACCGTAATAGTCGCGGGTGGGTATGGGGTCCAGCTTGTGGTCGTGGCACCGGGCGCAGGCAATCGTCAATCCTTGGAACGCCTTTCCCAATGTGTCGATCTGGTTGTCTACAACGTCGGTGCGAATTTGCCGGAACCGTACGCAGTCATCATGTCCCAGTTCACCGAAACGGAGGAAGGAGGTGCCTATCACCGATTCATTGGTGTCGGCGCTGGTGCGGGGCTTTGAAAGGAGGTCGCCGGCGAGGTGTTCCCGTATCAGCTGGTCGTAGGGAACATCGTTGTTGAAAGCGCGGATTAGGTAGTCTCGGTATAGCCAGGCACCTTTGATCTCGTAGTTCCAGTCGTTGCCGAAGGTTTCGGCAAACCGCATCACGTCCATCCAGTGCCGCGCCCAGTGTTCGCCGAAATGGGGTGACGCCAGTTCGCGGTCGACGAGGCGTTCGTAGGCACCGGGGGCTGTGTCGCGGACGAAGAGGTCCACTTCAAGCGGGGTGGGCGGCAAACCGGTGAGCACGAGGCTCAAGCGTCGGATCAGAGTCCCGCGGTCCGCCGGTTGGGCTCCGCGCAAGCCCGCCTTCTTCAGTTCGGCGGCGAGAAAGCGGTCGACAGGATGCGCTACACCGGCAAGATTCGGTGGCGTTACCGGCTTCGGCGCTTGGAACGCCCAATGTTCCTTGCGAATCCGCTCATAGAAACCTGGTGCGCCTGCCCGGGCCGAAAGCGGCGCATTTCCGGCCGGCCAGGGTGCTCCAGCCGAAATCCATTTCTCGATTGCTTCCACTTGTGCGTCCGGCAGCTTTCCGCCCGCCGGCATCCTCAACCCGTCGTGCCGCACCGCGCGGGCGAGCAAACTCAACTTCGCATCGCCCGGAATCAGGGCCGGACCCCGGTTGCCGCCTTGGATCAGAGCCTCGCGCGAATCCACCCGCAGTCCTGATGACTGTTGTCCCGGCCCATGGCAAGAAAAGCACTTTGCCGACAATACCGGGCGCACTTCCTTCTCGAAAAACTCGTTGGTCGCCTGGCCCCAAACCGGGACTGCGACCAGTGCGAGAATCCATGCTGTGCGGGCCATTTGCCGCCCATTGTATACCCTTCGATATTCTTACTGCGATGTCCTCCAGCTCCCTTTTCCGCATCGGTCTGTCCGCCGACTTCCTCCAACCCGATGGGACCCCCTCGTTTCCCGACATAGGCCTGTCACTTTTGGCGAACCGCGCCGGCATCCACCATGAGTTCCTGCCCGAGTACCGTTCCGAGTATGCCCCCCACCAACTGGCGGGTTACGACGTCCTGATCTCCCTGAAACCACGCGTCACCGCTGCGTCGCTGGAAGGGATCACCAGCATTGCGGCTATCGGCCGCTGCGGAGTCGGTTATGACAACGTGGATTTGCGGGCCTGCACCGAGCGCGACATTGCGGTGTACATCACCCCGCAGGGTGTGGTCCGCCCGATGGCCGAATCGATTGTTCTGATGGTGCTGGCCCTGTCCCACAGACTGGTCCGCAAGGACCGGTTGGTGAGGGAAGGGCGGTGGGCTGAAAGCACCCTGCCCCTGGGACAGGAACCGCGCGACCGCGTCATCGGGACCATCGGATTCGGGAACATCGCCCGCGAGGCCATCCGCCTGCTGCAAGTGTTCGCTCCTGCCCGCGTTCTTGCCTTCGACCCGTTTGTCTCCAGCGGAGACGCAGTTGCCTCCGGCGTGGAACTGGTGAGCTTGGATGAACTTCTCCGGCGGTCCGACTACGTTTTGGTCAATTGTCCGCTGTTGCCTGAAACACGAAACCTACTGGGTGCCCGCGAACTGGCTCTGATGAAGGCGAACGCCTACCTTGTGAATACTGCGAGGGGGCCGATTGTTGACGAATTGGCGCTGATTGCGGCGTTGCAATCGGGCAGCATCGCGGGTGCGGCGCTGGATGTGTTTGCCCAGGAGCCGCTCCCGGCCAGTTCGCCACTTACGGCCTTGGACAATGTCATCCTCACCTCGCACTCGATTGGTTGGACCGGCGAACTCTTCCGTGACATGGGCCGGATTGATTGCGAGGGCGCGTTGGCCGTGGCGCGGGGCGAGGTTCCGGCCAATGTGGTCAACAAGGAAGTACTCCAGCGCCCCGGCTTCCTCCGAAAGCTGGCCGACTACCGCGCACGGCATTTAGGCAACTAACGGACGTTGAGTTACGCCAGCCCGTCTACGGTCGCCCCGGGTTGATCCAAAACCGTCAACTTCCTCGGCGCAATCAGTCGCGCCACGTCCGGGATGTCCAGCTCCTTCAAAATTCCCCAATGGATCTGGCTGGAAGCCTGGTGAAACAGGTCATTCGTAATCAATGATTTCCACGAGACTGGTCCATTTTGGGCGATCACATGCGTCACCCGATTGTCCAGTGCGCCGGCGAACACGGCCCAAGTCGCACCCATATCCTTTCCGGCGACCCATACCTCGCCAAGGGTGGAGGCATGGTCTACCGCCTGCAGCACATCGCGGACACGCATGGCGAATAAGGAATCCCCGAGGGCCCAGGCCATCATGTTCAGCGCCATATCGCGATTCATCAGATGGTGGTAGGGGACGCGGAAGCCCCGCCGGGGAATCCGGGGAGCCATCGCCCCAATTCCGCGCACATCCACGGCCAGGACTATGTATCCCTTGGCCGCCAGCTTCTCCGGCGTGCGATCGGGCGGGGCGGGGTCTTCCACATCGTCGCCAGTGGTGACGGGGTCGAGTTTTGTCACGTCACCCGACACGTAAACAACCACCTTGCCGTTCGGCG
>CAITMP010000702.1 GCA_903893525.1 uncultured Acidobacteriia bacterium
CCTACGGCAAGAATGGATCTGCCCGAGATCGCCGCCCCCAGGAGCATCAAGGTATCCGGAAGTTCCGTCATCTCGCGTTGGCGGACTTGGGAACCATCCCAGTAGAGAAGTCTAACGGCAGCGCTGGCGGTTGTTGGGCCTTGTCCGCCGATGCAAACGAGACCCGCGGGAGTGGAGACTGCACCGCCGTAGGCAAGTGGCGCGGGCTGCTCCCCGCTCTTGCGCCAGGAAGTTTCTCCGGGGCCGAGGGTGTAGATGGCTGTGGTCCAGCGCTTTTCGCCGCCCTCCCATTTCGGCTTGGTCCAGATGGTGCCGCCCGCCACAATCATCCGTCCCCGGTGGACGCCGACGAATTGTCCGGCAACCGGGACCGGGAACGGCGGCAAGGTCGGGATTTGGCGGCAGGGGCGGGCGAACGCCGGGACCGCGAGCAAGGACTGGAGCGCGGTCCTTCGATTCATACCGCTTCCACCTTGGGGGAGCTGGTGCGGACATTCAGCAACACCATCGAGCCGACCAATAGGGCACCCGCGGCGAACTGGAAGGCTCCCCCCAAGCCGATGTGCTGCTTCATGTAACCCGCCGCCGCCACTTCCAGACCTCCGGCGATGGTTCCCGCCATGTTGAGCAATCCGTAGGCGGTGGCGGAACGGTTGTCGCCGGTGACTTCGCGCAATACCGGCATGGCGTTGGAATCATAGGCACCACGGCCGAGTCCGAATACGGCGAGCGCCATCAAGGTGATCGGCAGACTCCCGGCGACGGAGACCCACGCGAGAAACGGTGCGCCGAAGGCCAGTCCGATTACTTGGGTATAGAGGCGTGCGCGGGGATTGGTGCGCGTCCATCGGTCCGCGACGGTGCCCCCGATTACGACTCCGGCGTAGCTTGCGGCTTGGAGGTAGAACGTCGCGGAGAAACCGGCCCCGCCGAGAGTCATGTGGAATCGCTCGTAAAGAAACGTGGGGAGCCAGGTGTTGATCAGCCAGTTGGCGAGCGAGAACGAGACCGATCCGGTCAGGATCAGGTAGAAAGACCCTGTGCGGAGGATCGGCATCACGGAACCGGCGAAACCTGTGCTGCTAGTGCGGTCGGGTTGCCAGCGGAAGAGGACCAGCAACACCACAAAATACGCGATTCCGGCGAGCCCCAAGATGTTGAATGCCGGTCGCCAGCCGACGGTGTCGCCCATCCAACCGCCCCAAGCGCCACCGATGGCGAGTCCCGCGTAGAGGCCGGATTGGTGAATGCCGGTGGCAGTGAGCGGGTGCGGGGGCCGTGGCGGTCGGCGATCAGGGCCAACGCGGCAGGGAGGTAAAAGGCCTCGCTGGCTCCGATGAGGGCGCGCGCGCACAGCATCTGGGTGATGGAGGTGACGTGTCCGGTGGCCCAGGTGCCGATGCTCCACAGGATCAGACTGCCCAGAATCACACGGACCCGGCCGATCCGGTCCGCAGTGTAGCCGCCAAAGGGGCTCACCAGTCCGTAGCAGACCAGAAACACGGTTCCGATGAGCCCTTGCTGGAAGGAATTCGCGCCCAAGTCCCGCTGCAGCAGTGGGAAGACGGAGAACACGACCTGGCGGTCCAGGTAATTGAGCAACGCCGCTCCCCAGAGCAGGGCGACCAGGACCCATGGGTGGAGCGACGTTTTCGTCATGCGCGGCGCAATCCGGGTAGTGCTTCCAGCGCCTCGACAAGTGCACGGTCCTGGGCGTCTGTTAACGCCAAGCGCGGGGCGAGCGGGCGTCCGCAGGGAATGCCGACCCACGTGATTGCGCGTTTCAAAGCGGAAAGGAAGGGGTAGGCGACGAGGATCCGGATCAGGTCGTTGATGCGGTCCTGGATTTGTCGGGCCTCGGTCCAGCGTCCAGCCTGGCAATGGTCGTAGAGTTCAATGAACCAGTGCGGGGCGACGTTGTAGATGCTGCCGATGCCGCCGCAAGCTCCCATCAGGAATCCGGCGGCCAGCATCTCATCGCGCCCGTGGAAAACCAAGTGGCCTTGACGGACGATGAGGGAGAGGGTGTAGAGGTCGTAATCAGTAAATTTCAGTCCCACAACGCCGGGCAGGGCGCAAACCTGCTCCAACTGCGAGACTCCTAAAGGTCCGCCGACCTCCGCCGGGAAGTAGTAGGCGATAAACGGCAGGCTTGTGGCTTGGGTCAGGTGCCGGTAGGTCTCCATCATCTCGGCGAAGCTGGAACCGTATGGGCGGATGCTGCTAACGGCGTGCGCCCCGATGGATTCGGCATGGCGAACCAATTCCACGGCGTCTGCGAGGGCGGTGGCACCGGCGTGGACCGTGATCAGCTTGTGCTTTGGGGAGTTTGCGGCGGCGATTTCGACGATTTCGCGGCGCAGAGATGGCGGCAGCATGATGCCCTCGCCGGTGCTGCCGCAGAGGTAGACGCCGTGGCAACCGGCGCTGTAAACGTGTTCGAGCAATTTTTCGAAAGCGGGCCGGTCCAGTGAGCGGTCTTCACGCAACGGCGTGACGAGTGCGGGAAGGATTCCGCGAAGTTTTGCGTTTGTCATTTTCAGTTCGTCACCAATAACGAATCAATGTCCATGTGTGCCAGGCGGATTACGGCGGCTCCGGACGCGTTCCGGGCCTCGTAGAGGCAGAGCAGTGTCTTGTCGTTCAGGGGCGCCAAGTCCGAATAGGCCGAAGGACCGGGTTCAAGAACGCGTCCCTTGCTCCAAGTGCGGCCTTCGTCGCGGCTGATACGCACGGTCACATTGCGGCGGTCCTTGCTTGCCTGTTCCTTGCCGTCGGCGCGGGTTTGGCTGTTGGGATTGGAAAAGGCCCAGAGCGGCGGGCCCTTTTTCCGTGGAATTCGGACCAGACCGGCGGCGCAGATGGGGTCCACAAGGGTTTCGTCGAACTTGGCCGGGGACCAGTTGCGGGCTCCGTCGGGGCTGTGGGAGATTGCGCGGCGGTTGCGCGGCGACGGGGTGCGGGCGTTCATGGTGACGCTGCCGTCGGCGTTTTCGATCAGCATGGTTTCGTTGGCGCTGGCGAATTCGGGAGTATCGGAGATGGCGATTTCGCCGCAGTGCCAGGTCTTGCCCTTGTCGTCGCTGTAGATGGTGGTGTTGACGGACGGGCCGTGGCCGTTGCCCGCCGTCCCCAAGGCAATCCACGTAGGAACCACGATGCGGCCGTTCTTCAGTTCGATGCCGTGGCCCGGACCGGTGGCGCAAACGCGCCAGGCGAAAGTCTTGCGCAGCGGTTCGAGGCACGCGGTGATTTCCACCGGCTTGGTCCAGGTGCGACCGTCGTCCTTACTGTGGCAGTGGAAGATCCGCATGTACTCGACGCAGAAGAGGAAGTGGACGCCGCCGTCGCGCGACGGAATCGCGACCGGGTTGTTGTAGGTCCGCCACTCGGGCTTGCCCTGTTTCCGCTCATTGGCGACGGGGTTGCGTTCCGCGCCAGGAATTTTGGGGAAGCCGACGGGCTCTGAGAAGGTCCGGCCGCCGTCGGTGCTGCGGCGCAGCAGGATATCGATGTCGTCCCAATCGCTGCCGGTGTGGACCCGCGCTTCGGCGTACGCAAGCACGGTGCCGCGCTTGGTGACGACGATGCCGGGTATCCGGTAGAGGGCGTGGCCGCCGACCTTGGCCTCGAAGAGATCTATCGGGGCGGGTTCCGGACCTGTCGCGGAAAGGGCGGTTCCGGTTAGTCCCAGAAGCAGTTCACGGCGGGTTGTCGGCATCCTTCTAGAAGGATACTCCCCATGTATTCGGGCTCCCAGCGTAAAATGAAAGTTTCCACTCGGCCCGCACCCCATGCTCATCTCCCTCTTCGTCGCCTGCTACAACGACACGCTTTTCCCGGACACGGGCAAGGCCGTCGTAACGGTGCTGGAACGCCTCGGCCACACCGTCGAATTCCGCGAGGCCCAGACCTGCTGCGGACAGATGCACTACAACACCGGGTACCGCCCGGAGGCCATCGCCGTGATGAAGCACTTCGTGGAGACTTTCCGCGATGCCGAGACAATCTGCGTGCCGTCCTCCTCTTGCGTTTCCATGATGCGGGAGCATTATCCGAAGATGGCAAAGGATGCGGGGTTGGAGGCGGAGATCGAGGCACTGCTTCCCCGGATCTATGAATTTTCCGAGCTGCTGGTGGACAAACTGGGTATTACCGATGTCGGTGCCTCCTATCCCCACACCGTTACGATGCATACCTCCTGCCACTCCCTGCGCTCGCTCCATATCGGCGACCGCCCGGAACGGCTTTTGAGTGCCGTGGACGGTTTGAACTTGGTGAAACTCCCCGCCGCCGACCAGTGCTGCGGCTTCGGCGGCACCTTCGCCATCAAGAACGCCGAAGTCTCCACGGCCATGTTGCAGGAAAAGATCAACGCCATCACCTCGACCGGCGCGTCGATTTGCACGGCGGGCGACAATTCCTGCCTGATGCACATCGGCGGAGGCCTGAGCCGCCAGGATACCGGCGTGAAGTGCATCCACTTGGCCGAAATTCTGGCCGCGCGCGAGCCTTTGACCAATCAGGAGGTCGCAGTCCAATGAGTATCCGTGTAGGCGAGGCCGCCGAGGCTCCCGATTTCCGCCAAGCCGCGCATGCGCTGCTGGCCAACAAGCAGGTCCGCGCCAATGTCCGCCGGGCAACCGAGACGATCCGCAACAAGCGCGCCAATGTGGTGGGCGAGATGCCGGATTGGGAACAGTTGCGCGACGCCGGCCGGGCGATCAAGCGCCGGGTGATGCGGAACCTGGACAACTACCTGGAGCAGTTCGAGGCCGCGTGCACCAAGGCGGGCGGCCAAGTCCACTGGGCCCGCGATGCGGACGAGGGCAACAGGATCGCCACCCAGATCATCCAGTCGCACGGCCAGAAGGAAATCATTAAGGTCAAGACCATGACCTCGGACGAGACGCAGCTCAACCCGCATCTCGAAGCCAACGGAATCACGCCTTGGGAGACGGATCTTGCCGATCTGATCATTCAGTTGGGCAACGACAAGCCGTCGCACATCGTGGTGCCGGCCCTGCACAAGAACAAGGCCGAGATCCGCGCTCTGTTCATGGAAAAGATGGGGCTCTCGGATTTGGGTACCCGGCCGGAGGATCTGACCGCCGCCGCACGGACCTACCTGCGCGAACGCTTCCTGCGGGTGAAGGTCGGTTACAGCGGCGCGAATTTCGCCGTGGCGGAAACAGGCTCGGTCTGCGTGGTGGAATCCGAGGGCAACGGCCGCATGTGCGTCACTTTGCCGGAGGTGATGATCACGATGGTGGGCATCGAGAAGATTGTCCCCTCGTTTGACGACCTCGAGGTATTTTTGCAGTTGCTCCCACGCTCGGCCACGGGCGAGCGGATGAATCCGTACAACTCGATTTGGACGGGAGTCACCCCCGGTGACGGACCGAAGGAGTTCCACGTCATTCTGCTGGACAACGGGCGCACCAAGGTTCTGGCGGATGAGGAGTCGCGGGAAACCCTGCATTGCATCCGGTGCGCGGCCTGCCTGAATATTTGTCCGGTGTACCGGCAGACGGGCGGACATGCGTATGGATCGATCTACAGCGGTCCGATTGGGGCGATTCTGACGCCGCAACTGCAGTCGATGGAGCACTCGCAGTCGCTGCCCTATGCTTCGTCGCTGTGCGGGGCCTGCTACGACGTGTGTCCGGTGAAGATCAATATTCCCGAGATTTTGATCCATCTGCGTAGCCGGATCGTCGAAAATGGCGACCGGGGAGCGGCGGAGCGGATCGGCATGCGGATGGCGGCGTACACGATGTCGGACTCGGGGCGCTTTTCCGGGGCGCAGAAGCTCGTCAAGATCGGCGCGAAACCGTTGGAATCGCTGGGATTGCCCGGTTGGTCGGCGTCGCGCGACCTGCCTGCGATCCCCAAGGAATCGTTCCGCGACTGGTGGAAGAAAAACAAGCAATGAGCGCGAAGACCGACATTCTCAAGAGCATTCGCCAATCCGTTGGGGAGGACCGGGGAGCCGAACTTCCCGTGAACCGTGACTACTGCACCTCGCTTGGCTTGGATCCCGAGGCCAAGATCCACCTGTTCATCGACCGCCTGGTGGATTACAACGCCACCGTATACCGGACGGATCATGCGGGGATCGCCGCCACTGTGGCCGAGGCACTCGGCGTCCGGGGGAAGCGTGGGCTCGTGATTCCGTCGGGATTGCCGTCGGAATGGCTTCCCAATGGTTTCCACTTCACGGTGGACCGAGATCTGGATTACGACACCTTGGACGCTGCGGAGGGGGCATTGACTTCGAGCACCTCGGCGATTGCGTTCACAGGGAGTATTATTCTGACGCACTCGCCCGCGGAAGGGCGTCGGGCGATTTCGTTGATTCCCGATTACCATCTGTGCGTGGTGTTCGAAAGTCAGATCCGCGAGACTGTTCCGGAAGCGATCCGGGGGCTAAAAGACCGGCGCACCAGCCCGATTACCACCATTGCCGGGCCTTCGGCAACGGCGGATATCGAGATGATGCGCGTCAAGGGCGTGCATGGCCCGCGCACCCTTGACGTTATTATTGTGGCGGCCTGATCGGCGCGCTATTTCGGCAACCCAAATGCGAAAACGCGCCCGTCGTAGCCGGTCATGTAGATCCGACCGCTAGAGAGCGCGATTCCGCCGTAGTGGTTCCAAGTGTCGATGGAATCCTTGCTGTTGTAGATTTCTTTGCCGGTTTCGGCGTCGAAGGCGGAAAGAACCAGATGTGTCAGGTCGATGCCGCCCGAAAAACGGGTACCGGCGACTTGACCGCCGGGTTCGCGCTGGGCACTGAGCCACGCGGCATCGCGCTCGGCTCCGGGCTCGCCCACTGCGACTTCATTTGTCGGGCCACCCCGGCCGCCACCTGCGAATCCACGACCGGGACCTCCCGGACCGCCGCGCCCCGGACCTCCTGGCGCACCCGGACCACCTCGGCCTGAACCC
>CAITMP010000703.1 GCA_903893525.1 uncultured Acidobacteriia bacterium
CGACACATTCCTGCCCTTCAAGTCCGGCGCGAAGAGTGTCACCCTTTGGTCGCAGGGCCAGCGCATGAAGCAGTACAACTTCTTCGCGCAGGATGAATTCAAGCTGCGCCGCAACATTACCTTGAGCTACGGCGTCCGCTGGGAAATCAACCCTCCTGCCTCCGAAGCCGGCAACCGCGTCTATGTGCCCACCAAGGCCATTGACGGCAGCCAGGGCCCGGTCAGCTTCACCCACGCCGACCGCTGGTACAGCAACTACAACCTCGGTGCCCTGGCCCCCCGGTTCGGCATTACCTGGGCTCCCGGCAATTCATCCAAGATGGTGATCCGCGCAGGATACGGGCTGGCCTTCGATCCCGTCAACAGCTTCCAGGTCACCTCGGTGGCGACAGCAGTTCCCGGCCAGTCGTTTACTTGCGGATCCTCGTTCTCGGGCACCAACGGCGCGGTCGTCACAACGCCCGGCTGCCAAGCCGTAACGGACCTCCGCCTCGGTGCGGGTTTCCCGAATGAAATGACAGCTCCCACTGTGAAGCCGTCCTCCTTCCTGACGCCCCCGTCGCAAGTTTCCTCCAATGCCCCGGCTGCGCGCGTGTTCGATCCAAATCTCAAACTGCCCACGGTCCACATGTGGAATCTGACAATCCAACGCGAACTGCCCGGTGGCTATGTCGGATCCGTCGGTTATGTCGGCCGCCGTGCCGAGCGCCTCTACCGCTCCTGGGACGCCAACCAGATCGATTCCAACCCGATCCTTCCGTCGTTCCTCGCCATGCAGCGCAACGTCGCCATCGGCGGCGGATGCCGTGCGGACGGAACACTGGCCTCCGGCGCACCCTGCGCTGGTGCGAACGCCGTGCCGCTGCTCCAGCAGGGCATCGTGAACCAAGCGTTCATCAACTCCGCCACCACCACCACGGACCTGAGCCAGAACGGCGCGGGCAACTTCGCCAGCCGCATCGAGCAAACCACACTGGCGGCCCACTTGCGGCCCAACCAGCAGTTTGGCCAGATCCTCGTCATCGACAACGGTGCTGATTCCACCTACCACGCACTGCAGGCCACCATCCGCAAGCGTTTCGATAAAGCGGGCCTCCTGATCAACGCTGCCTACACCCTCGGCAAGTCCCTGGACGACCTTTCCCTCGACCCGGTCGCGGCGAGCGTCGGCGGCGGCCTGACCACCACCTCGTCCCGTACCCCGGTCGACGGCCACAACTACCGCAACGAAAAGGCCCGGTCCGATTTCGACCAGCGCCATGTCCTGAACGCCACCGGCATCTATGAGCTGCCATTCGGCAAGGGCAAGCGCTTCGCCGGAAACTCCAACCGGTTCGTGGACCTCTTCATCGGCAGCTGGAGCATCAACGGGATCTACACCTACCAGTCGGGCGAGCCGTTCAGCGTCCGCTCGGGTGTTTTCACCGCCAACTCGACCGCACAGTCCCGCGCGGCCCTCAAGCCTGGTGCCACACTGCCGGTAGCCCAACTGCAATCCAAGGACGGCGTCATCGGACCGGTGTACTTCGCCAACGCCGACGCCTTCGTCGCCCCGGCCCCGGGCCAATTGGGTCTCGGCCGCAACATCTTCCAGGGCCCCAGCTACTGGAACCTGGATTCGGCCCTCACCAAGGGCTTCACCATCACTGAGCGCGTCCGCATGGTCTTCCGTGCCGAAGCATTCAACGCCCTGAACCACGCCAACTTCCGCAACCCGCGCGACGCCTCCGTAGGCAGCCCCGCCATCACCTCGGGCGTCTTCGGCCAGGCCTGCTGCGTCACCCTGTCGACCGCAAGCTCGGCAACCACCAACCAGAACGGCGAAAGCTGGAGGGTGCTGCAATTGGCCCTGCGCTTGACGTTCTAGTCTCCACCAACGAAAAAGGGGCTGCTGGATTTTCCGGCAGCCCCTTTTTCCATTTCTCCGAGCCGTCTATCCCAGCGGCACCTTCTCCACAATCTGGATTCCAAATCCCTCCAGAGCCACTATCCGCCGAGGGGTGTTCGTCAGCAGACGAATCGTATGCAGCCCCAAATCGGACAGAATCTGGGCCCCCAGCCCAACCTCGTGTTGGGTTGGCGCGTTCGACACATGCCTGTCGTGCCCCACCAGCTTCGACCCCTCCTTGCGCAACCCCAAACCGGTCTGGTGGAGATAGACCAGCACGCCGCTGCCTTCCTCGGCAATCCGCTTCAATGATGAGCGCACAAATGACTGGCAATCGCACCGCGCGGACCCGAAAAGGTTCCCGTAGGCGCAGTGGGAATGCATCCGCACCAGTACGTTCTCACGCCCCGCCACCTCGCCTTTCACCAAAACCATGTGCGATTCCGGCCCAAGGTCGCTCGTGTACAGCAGCGTCCGGAACTCGCCGAATTCGGTGTCGATGACACCTTCCGAGCGCGCCCGGACGAACTTCTCATGGTGCAGCCGGTAGCGGATCAGGTCCGCCACCGAAACCATCTTGAGCCCGTGCTTGGCACAAAACTCCATCAATTCCGGCACGCGCGACATCGTCCCGTCCTCGTTCATGATTTCGCAGATCACGCCCGATGGATGCAGCCCGGCCAGCCGCGAAAGATCCACCGAAGCCTCGGTCTGCCCGGCACGCACCAGAACGCCCCCGTCGCGGGCCCTCAACGGAAAAATGTGCCCCGGGCGGGCAAGGTCATCCGGGGTTGTGGCGGGGTCGATTGACGCCAGGATCGTGCGGGTCCGGTCCAACGCTGAAATGCCTGTGGTCACACCAACCTTCGCGTCGATCGACTCTGTGAACGCGGTCCCGAAATTCGACGTATTGTTGGGCGACATCAAAGGCAGACGGAGTGCATCGCATCGCTCGGCCGTCAGCGTCACGCAGATCAGGCCGCGCCCGTGGGTCGCCATGAAATTGATAATTTCAGGCGTCACCTTCTCCGCAGCAATGGTAAGGTCGCCCTCGTTTTCGCGGTCTTCGTCGTCGACCACGACAATCATCCGACCGGCGCGTGTCTCCTCGATCGCCTCCGGAATTGTGGCAAATGGCATAAGGGGGGAAATTCCAGTGTAGCGCCTGAGTGGCCGGGAGCCCCGCCGGTTGAGCCCCCCGAAGGTACTATCATGTCTTATGCCCCGCGCGACGAAGCAATACCTCGCCCTCTTCCTGCTCTTCTCCATTGCGGCAATGGATCGCGTGGGAACAACGGCGGAGGCGTTGAAACTCCTTGCCAACGGAGGAAACGACTCCAAACTCCCCGCCACCACGAAGGTGATGACGCCCGTCTTCGGCAGCCCGCCTTTATTCGACCATCGACTGCTCGCCATTGACGGCAAGCCTTTCCGGGCCTACCGGGAGTTGTTGGACGCCGTCCACCAGCGGAAGCCCGGCGATACCATCCGCCTGACCATGTCCCGGCCAAGCGGTGAGGTTCTCGAACGCGATATCCCGGTCGGCAACCAAGCAGGTCAATACACCGGCCTTACAGCAATCGTTCAAATTGTTTGCGTGGACATCCTTGTTCCCCTGATCGCCCTCCTTGTGGGCTTCGGGGCCGCCTTCATCCGCCCCAGGGACCGCCACGCGTGGCTGCTGCTGTTCATCATGTTGTCCTGCGTGGAACTGCTGCGGCGGACCGATTGGGTGGGAACCTCGTCCGACGCCGGGGTACTCTGGAGCAGCTTCTGGGGCATCTCCTGGGGTCCATGGATGTGCCTGTTTGCCATCAGCTTCCCGGACCGCCTCGAATTTGACCGCAAGCGGCCTTGGCTCAAATGGATGTTGGTTGGACCGCTGCTCGCCATCGGAATCGCTATTGGTGGACTGCTGGTGCTCTGGCTGCACGATCTCCGTGCCGCCGAAGTCCTCCGCCCCCTGATGATTCGGCTCCGCCTCGTCCAAACCATTGGAACAATGGTCGCAATCGGGATCTTCTTCGCGGCCCTCGGCTACAAAGGCGGTATTGAAAAATCGCCGGACGGTAAGCGTCGCCTGGGAATCCTCCAATTCGGCACCCGCCTGAGCATGTTCCCGAGCTTCGGCTTGGTGCTCTTTGCGCTCCTGCGGGACAGGGATTTGTTTGATGGCGTCCCCGTACCAATCATCATCATTTCGATCTTCATGCTCTGCCTGCTGCCCCTGACCCTTGCATACGTAATTGTGGTCGAACGGGCGATGGATCTCAGTTTCGTCGTCCGGCAGAGTCTAAAGTACGCACTGGCTCGGGGAGGCTTGTGGGTCGCACGCGCCACCGTCATCGGAATTGCGATTGCAATCTTCAGGACTGTCGCCCCCGACGACCAGGGACGGGGAGGATACCCGCTCGCATTGGTTGCGCTGGCCGCCGCACTGCTGTTGCTCCGGCGGCGCTTTGCCGACAGGGCATCCGAATGGGTCGACAGGAAGTTCTTCCGGGAAGCCTACGACTTGGAACTGGTATTGGGGGACCTGGCGGCGGAGGCTGGCCGCTACGTGGAGCTGAATCCACTTCTGGAGAGAGTTGCGCTACGGTTGTCCGATACGCTCCATGTGCCGGAAATCGTGGTCCTGATTCGGGACGGTGTCGAATTTGTTCCAAGATACTCGACACATCCCATGGGACCTGCGGGCATACAAACGGATAGCCGCACTGTCAGTGAGCTATCCACCCGGAGGGAAGCCATCGAGATCTACCACGACAAGCCGCCCCTGTGGCTGTTGGGCGTTGCAGATTTTGAAAGGCTGGCCCTCGATCGGATGCATTCGCAGCTCCTGCTACCTCTCATCGGACAGCGGAGCCGGGACTTGGAGGGATTTGTCAGTTTGGGACCCAAACTTTCCGAACTCCCCTACACCGCCACCGACATCCGCCTGCTCCATGCGGTCGCCGCCCAGATGGCACTGGCCATGGAGAACAGCCGCCTCATAGCGTCACTGGCTGCAGAGGCGGCGGAGCGCGAACGCGCAAACCGCGAGCTCGAAATCGCCCGCGAAGTCCAGGAACGCCTTTTCCCCCAGCGTTCCCCGAACATTCCCGGATTCGACTGCGCCGGATACTGCCGGCCAGCCCGAGGAGTCGGCGGCGACTACTACGATTTCCTCGACCTGTCCGACGGCAGGATCGGCATCGCCATTGGCGACGTCTCCGGCAAGGGCATTGCCGCCGCCCTCATGATGGCCAGCCTCCAGGCATCCCTGCGCGGCCAGACCATGGCCGAAGTGCACGATCTTCCGGTCCTGATGCACAACGTCAACAAACTGCTTTACGACGCGTCCACCAGCAACCGCTATGCAACATTCTTCTACGGCGAGCTGGACCCCGTCTCCCTCAAAATGGACTTTGTCAATGCCGGCCACAACGCCCCCATCATCCTCAGGGGAAATGACGTGGTGCGGTTGGAGGCCGGGGGCCCCGTGGTGGGGCTCCTGCCCCGCGCCCGCTTCGGCGGCGATTCCTGCCAGTTGGAACCGGGCGATATCTTCATCGCCTTTACCGACGGCATCAGCGAGGCTCAGGACGAGACCGAGGAGGAGTGGGAGGAGGAGCGCTTCATCGCCGCCGCCCGCTCGTCCCAGCACCAACCTGCCCGGAAGATGATCGAGGCCATTTTCGCGGCCGCCGATGGCTTTACCGGCTCCGCAAAGCAGTACGACGACATGACGCTCGTAATCTTCAAACTCGCGGAGACTGCCCGGACGTAGAGCTTTTCACAACTGCTGTAGTCGGTTTTCGTAGGGCAGGATGGCATCCCACAACCTTTGAAAATGCTCCAAGCCCCGGCGGTCCCGCCAACCCGCTTACTTCGCCGCGTTGTAGTAGAAACGCTCGTGCACGATCTTGCCATCCTTCCAGCGACGGACAGCGGCCTGCTCCAGCTTGTAGCGGAAGCCGTTCTTGAAGGTCACATCCATCGCCCATTCGGACAATGAGACGTCGCCGTTCACCGCGGCTGCCGTGCAAGCCCCGCTGTGCCATTCGGCGATCGAGTCGAAGAATTCGATCTCGCGCTTGCGGTTCAGCTCCTTCCCTTCGAAGGTCTGTCCCGTGGCTTCCTGCATCACCACGTCGTCGGCGTAGTACTTGTCAAAGGCCGCGAGGGCTTGGCCCGTCAGAACCATGTTGTTCAATTCGTTGTCGGCTGCTGTCAAGTCAAATGCGGTGGTTTCCATTGTCTTTGTCCTTTTGGTCGTTTTTGGTCGGATTGGCGAACAGCTCGCGCATCTGTTCCAGTTGTTCAATGAGCCCCGTCAGGGCTCCCCGTTCCATTCCCCCCAAGCGGGCGCGCAGAAAGTTCCGCAGGGGTTCATCCAAACTCGCAAGCAGGTCGAGGCCCGTTCCAGTGATGGTTGTTACCACCACCCGCCGGTCTTCCCTGCTCCTTTCCCTCGCCACCAGTCCGCGGCTTTCGAGCCGGTCCAGCAGCCGTGTGATGTCGGGGTCGCGCGTGATCATGCGCTCGGCGATTCCCGAACAGGTGGCACCCTCGGCTCCCGCGCCCCGCAGAATCCGCAGGACATTGTACTGGGTATGCGACAGCTGGTACTCCTTCAGGAATTCCACCAACGCCTGCCCCAACACCTCAGATGTCCGGTGGATGTTCAGCACAGCCTCCTCCTCCAGCATCTCGAAGGGCTTGTTCTGTCTGATCTCCGCTAGCAGTCTACCGGCCACAACCCAATATTACTCGTTATCACGACTAACGTCAAGAGGTGAATTTATCTTTTACACATGGAAGCGCGGAACCGGGTATTCTGTAAGACATGTCCACACGCTCCAGGCTGTCCGCGGCCCTTCTGGCATTGAATCTTCTCGCACTCCTGCCCGCAACACCGGCACGTGCGGAAGAGGCCTCCTGGCGGATCGATCCACTCCACAGCCTGGCCCAGTTCAGCGTCAAGCACATGATGATTTCCACGGTCCGGGGTCAGTTCGGGGCGGTCAAGGGCACTTTGAAGTACGATCCGGCGAATCCCACCGCCGCCAGCATCGACGCCACCATCGACTGCACGACCATCAACACCGGCGAGCCCAAGCGCGACAACGATCTGAAGGGCGAGGAATTTTTCGACGTCAAGAAGTACCCGGTCATGAAGTACAAATCGCGGAAGGTCGAACTGGCGGGCAGCGGAAATCTCAAGGTCACCGGCGATTTGACCATCAATGCCGTCACCAAACAGGTCATTCTGAACGTCGAAGGCCCCACGGCTCCCATCAAGGACACCCAGAACCGCACCAAGATCGGTGCCAGCGCAACAGCGAAAATCAGCCGCAAGGACTTCGGCATCCTCTACAACCCGATTATGGAAACTGGCGGCGTAGCCGTCAGTGACGAGGTAGCCATCATCCTCGACATCGAGTTCATCAAAAACTAGCCTCACCTTATTTTCTTGTGAAGTGCCCTCGGTTGCGGGGCAGACTTGCAGCCTGCGGCCAGTTGGCCGGGCTGGCCACGCGTCGAAAGGTGCGCACCAAGCCCCGCTAATCCCACATGGCCCTGACCGCATACTGACGAATGAGCGGAGCCGGTGTTGCAAGAATCAGTACAGGTTCGATCGACAGGGATTCAACGAGTAACTCGTTTCCAATCCGACGCACGAACTTCTCGGGCGGCACAGGTAGCGGCAATTTTCCAAGGGTCCCCGTAGTGGAAAAGCCTACGCGAGTCAGAGGACCTGCGTGGGCTTCTTCCGTAGTGATGTAGCGACCCTACCCCAGGGTATTCACTTGCGCCTCCGGTTCCTTTTCAATTTCCGCCGCGCGGGCTGGTTGGAGCGTGGGTTGGGGTGCTGGGTGGCAGTCGGGTGGGCGGTTTGGGGCTGTGGCTCGGGTTTGTTTGGCTGGATTTGTTGTTGAGTGGCCGGTGCCGGGTCGGGTTGGGGTGGGTTGGCTGGCTGGGGGGCATTTGCTTGCTGTGGCGGTACTTCCTCCTCCGGGTTGGGGGCGTCGTAAGGGCTTGGGTTCGTTTGGCGCGCTTTGCGGTAGGCG
>CAITMP010000704.1 GCA_903893525.1 uncultured Acidobacteriia bacterium
CTGGTCGACACCATGCTTTGATCTCAAGTGCCACCTGCATGTGGCGCCGCATGCGCATGCTCGTCCTCGAATCCGTCACCCTCGACACCCAGCTCACCGCCTTCGGCTGCACCGCCACCGCCGACCTCAACCAGACAGCCCACGCCTTCTCCACCCTTTCCCAAAAAGACGGGGCCTTCGAACTCATCCACCGCTACGAATCCCGCTACATCCGGGCTTTCGAACGCGCCGGACGCAATCTCATGGCCTACCGCAAATTCCGCCAGCAGGAATCCGCCCAAATTCTTGCGGAACCGGTTCCCACCGAACCGCTCCCGGCAGACCCGTGCAACGCAGACCCGTGCAACAAGGCTGCCGACACCCCAACCCCGGAACCCGAAATCAAAAAAGTGAGGAACGAACCCAAGCCCGGCCCCACCGGACGCGGAGCCCGCCGCCTCAGGAGGTGGCAAAAGCGCCACGCGGCTCCCCAGTCCACCACGGAACCCGCCGAACCGGGCCATGAAACCAGCAGCCCCCACCCCCAAACACCGATCCATAGAGGCGAATAACCAAAGTCCGACCGGCCATCTCCCCCCGGTCACACCCGCACCAGACTTCGAGGCTGTGGAGGAACACGCCGTAGGGGCTGCGGCCGGGCGGTATGTACCGGGGATCAGGCCCTGGATGCTGGCGGGGCCGACGTGGTCGAAGAAGAGCCAGTCGAAGTTGCCGGCGGCTTGGCCCACGAGGAGTCGCGCGGCGAACTTCAGGCGGTCAGCCGGGGATGCGGTGGTGGCGTTGGGGCGGAAAAGCTGGACTACCTGGGGGGGGCTGGCCGGGCAAATCCTGCATGGCATCTTGAATAACCCTCAGAATCATGGACGAAACGCGGGCGATGCCGCCGTCGCCGGGTCGCTGGTGGATGGTGCAGAGTCCCGCTCTTCGGATTGCAGCGAGACGAAACATCAATAATGATGGCATGACCTGCGACGATCACCAGTCCGGTTGGTGGCTCGGCGCGGCGGACGAGGTCGTCAAGTCCAGTTCAAACTGACTGTAAGTACCACTATGCAGGGCTGGCCCTAGGCCCTGCAGCAATTCACCATCCGCTGGGGTGACCGGATCGAAGCGGTTGGCCGAACTTAAGGGCACAACCCTTCCATGAATCTTGAACCGCGTTTAGACAAAACTCTGCACACGCCCCCCGGTGCCAAAATCGACTGCCCCGCTGGCACCCGGCCCAAAAGCGTTCAGGCGTTGTACACCGATTCCAGGAACCGGCCGATCAGCGTCCTCGCATCCGCCATGTCGCGGTATTCTTTCCTGTGCGCCTCCTCGGCCTTCAGCGTCTTCATGAACTACAGGCAGGCCGCGTTGTCCCACGGTTTGGCCTTCCGGCTGATGCTCACCGTGATCCAGTTGCTCTCCAGCAGGCCCGCGTACGCCCGCGCGGCGTACTGCACCCCCGCGATCGGAATGGTGCACCCGTCTGCGCAGAGCCGAAAGAGCGGATCGTAGTCCATGACCACGATTGGTGGAAGCCGATGTCCGATCCGGAAGCTGACGCATTCCTCGACGGGCGCTACTGAATCTTCCGTTCATCGACGTCACCCACGCCTCACCGTCATCTGCTAGCCCGCCCACCACGCCACATTGGCCGTAACCAACCCCCGCACCCCCAACACCACCCACCGGTATATACTGGCCATCAATGAAGACCTTGCTCGCCGCATTGCTTGCCTCCCTGGCACTCGCCGCCACCGTACTCGCCCAAGCCCCCACGCCCTTCGAAAGTATCGAAGCGGCCCGCAAAGGCCCCGACAGCCCGGCCATGAAACACCGCGTCGCCAAGATGACAGCCCCCACCCAGGTCGCCATCTGGGGCCAGGACTACCTCTTCCTCGCCACCTCCCCCTCGCCCGTTACCATTTCCATCGATCTCCAACCCGCCAAGCCGCTCGCCCAGGTCGACCCGACCCACTGGATGCTGCTCACCAAGATGCGCACCGGCGTTCTCCACCAATACCAGTTCTACGCGGCGGGAAAGTCCCTCGGCAACCGCGGTGACGCCGTCGGCTATAATCCCGACTCCTACCCCCAAACCGGCGTCCCACACGGCAAGCTGAGCGAAAAACACACCCTCACCAGCAAGATTTACCCCGGCATGAAGTACGACTTCTGGACCTACGCCTCGGCCGGTGTCGACCCCAACGTGCCCGCGCCCCTTATGGTCTGGCAGGATGGCCAAGGCCTCATCGGCGAATTCAGCGGCCTCCGCCTCACCACCGTCACCGACAACCTCGTCCACCAAGGCCTCCTGCCGCCGATGGTGCACGTCATGATCGCGCCCGGCACCTCGGCAGAAGGCCGCCCCATGCGCGCCATCGAATACGACACCGTCAGCGACCACTATCCCCGTTTCCTCATGGAAGAGGTTCTGCCCGAAGTCGAGAAAGCGTGGAAGCTCCGCCAGGACGGCTACAGCCGGGCCATCGCCGGCGAATCCTCGGGCGGCATCTGCGCCTTCAACGCCGCGTGGTTCATGCCGGACAAGTTCTCCCGCGTGCATTCCGCCGTCGGCAGTTTCACGTCCATCCAATGGCGCTCGAAGGAGAATGTCGACGGCGGCAACGTTTACCCGTTCATGGTCCGCAAGGATCCCAAACGCAACATCCGCATGTGGATGAGCGACGGTGCGGACGACTTGGAGAACACCCACGGCTCGTGGCCCATGCAGAACATCCAGATGGCGAACTCGCTCAAGTCCCGCGAGTACGATTTCCACTTCCGCTTCGGCACGGCAGCCCACGGCGGTGCCCAGGCAGCGCTCGATCTCCCGGAATCCCTGACCTGGCTCTGGCGCGACTACGACCCGAAGAAAACCGCGCAGGACTTCACCATGGACCCTGCCGAAAAGGACAAACCCTTCTTCCGCGTGAACACTCTGAACCGCGACGCCTGGTAAATCAGCCAATCGGGCGCACTCGGTGATCGGTCTAACATGAAGGAAGAATGAGTCCCTTCCTGATTACGCTGATCCTGCTGGCCCAAGCCCCCTCCGCCGACCGCATCCTCGGAACTTGGAACACGCCCAACGGGGAGTCCAAGATCGAAATCGTGAAATGCGCCGAGGCCTACTGCGGCTCCATCAAGTCCTTGGCCAAGGTTGGAGCCAAGGATGGGCACAATGCCGACGCGAGCCTGCGGGGTCGGCCATTGCTTGGGCTACAGATATTGAAGGGCTTCCGTCATCAGGAGCCGGACACCTGGACGGACGGGACGCTTTATGCTCCGGAGCGGGGCAGGGATGTTTCGCCGAAGCTGGTGTTGACGGGGCCGGACACCTTGGAAGTCCGGGTTTCGGTTGGAATCGTCAAGAAGACGGTCGCATGGACCCGCGTCAAGTAGGACCGATGTCCCGCGCCGCCGTTTTCCGTGCGCCAAACGAGCCGTTCAGACTGGAAGACTTTGCACTGCCGGAGTTAGCCGGTAGAGACGCACTGGTCCGAATCAGTTGCGCGACCATCTGCGGCAGCGACCTCCATTCCTACTTCGGGCGGCGGCCTGCACCAGTGCCGAGTGTGCTGGGGCATGAAATGGTGGGTCGGATTTGCGCATTGGGCCAAGGCGGCGTGGTCGATTTCGACGGTCGGGCTCTGGCGGTGGGCGATCGGGTGACGTGGTCCATGGTCTGGACTTGCGGCTCGTGCTTCTACTGCGAACGGGGGCCAAGACCCAAGTGCGAGCGGCTGATGAAGTTCGGCCATGAACGCATCGGGACCGATGGCAC
>CAITMP010000705.1 GCA_903893525.1 uncultured Acidobacteriia bacterium
GGTCCCACCCGTTCCCATCCCGAACACGGAAGTTAAGCCTCTCAGCCCCGATTGTACTGCACGCGCAGGTGTGTGGGAGAGCAGGACGTCGCCCGGTTAATTGTCCAAAAGGCCCTCCGGCCCCAAGCCGGAGGGCCTTTTTGCATGCTAGGCCTACGGTTTTACCGGAGCCTCGAACAAATGGGCAATGTCGAAATAGCCGTTCATCGCCAGCCGCACCGAGGGCCCCTCGCCCGACCAGCGCGCCAAATGGAACTTTGATTTCGGTACATAAACCGTGTCGTAAAGCCCCGCAATAAACGGCTCCATGCCCTCAATCTTGTACCGGATATGTCCCGAAAGGACAATCCAAAATTCTCCGCCCTCCGGATGGTAGTGGCCCTTGTCCGCCGTATTGATCGCGGGCAAATCGCTCTCGCGCCCGTAAATGAAATTCACCGTGCCGCGGTCGTCATGTGCAAACCGCAACGTCGCCTGATGGCGAGGCGTCGCCTCGGCTTCCGCCGCCAATTCCTCGTACGTCGCGTGGATTCGGTTGGTCTTGTAGTCCTGCGACACAGGCCCGGCGATCCGCACCGGCACAAACTCGAAACCATCCAGCTTCGGCGGCTTCACATCCATCGGATACAGAGTCTTGGCCCCGGCGATATTGGTCTCCAGCCGGATTGACGGCGTCTCCCCAATCGTCTCCATGCTATAGATCGTCCGGTACGGAACCTGCACCAGCCAACCCTTCGACGCCACAAAAGGCTCTTGGCCGTCAATCGAGAACCGGATCTGCCCCTGCGTCACCACCCACCACTCGCGCGTATCCGCATGGAACCGGCGTGGGGTCTTCGTGCCCGGCGCTTCCGAAATGTAGACACCCTTTAGATGTTCGTCGTCCAGCACCACTTGGTGCCAGTTCGACTGGCCCTTGTGCTGCGCCAAAAGATCGGCATAAACATAATGCGGACGGTTGTTTCCAGTCCACTCGGAAGGCTTGATGGTCTTAGGACCCCAAGCCAAAATTTCATTGCGCTGCGCCGTCAGCGTTCCAACGGAGGCAGTGCCAACCAGGATACAGGCCGCGAGCCCGGCGGCGACAAATACTTTTTGCATGGACTCATCATACGCCCAACCCTTTCACAATCACCCAAGCCTTTCCGAACTGGACCCGGTCCCATTGCAGTTCTGCTTCCGCCGAACTGCACCACGCAAACGCTATCATCCAATAAATATGCTGCGATCCCGGTCCGCCCAAATCCTCGCGTCGCTTCTCGCCTCGTGTCTGTACACCCAAGCACAGCAACCCAAGCTCCCCCCAACACCAGCCGAATACGGCAAATGGGAAACCCTGCCCGCCGGCGGACGCGGCGGAGCCACGCGGAAACTCTCCCCGGACGGCAAATGGCTCGCCTACGAGGTTGTCCGCTCCAACCGCGACAACGAACTCCGCATTGCCCGGGTTGCCGATTCGACCAACAAATCTGTCCCCTTCGCCACAGCCCCCGTCTTTTCCGCCGACAGCAGATGGCTCGCGTACCGGATCGGCTACTCCGAATCCCAGCAGGACAAGTTCAAAAAGGACAAAAAGCCGGTCCAAAACAAGCTTGGCCTCACCAACCTCGCCACCGGCGAACAAACCGCCATCGACGGCATCATCTCCTTCGCCTTCAGCCCCACTGGCAAGGCCCTTGCCTTCCGGCGCTATCCCCCCGAAAAGGCTGCCGGTAACCCAAGCGCTACCCCTGCCGAAGCACCCTCCGACGACGATAACCCCGGCGGCAGCCCCCTGATCGTCCGCAACCTGGCCAACGGGCGCGACACCACCCTCGGCAACGTCTCAGACTTTGCATGGCAGGAAACCGCCAAGAC
>CAITMP010000706.1 GCA_903893525.1 uncultured Acidobacteriia bacterium
CCTCTTGGTGATCTTGCGGAAGGCGGCGGCTTCCATCAGTTCGCGATTGAGTTCAAACGCCCTGACCATGAGATTCACATCATGATCCGTGGAAAGAAAATTACACAGTATTCGCGGCTGATCCATCGGGTCGGCGGACACCAATTTGACCCAGCCTCTGGCCTCCACTTCAACCGGCCCTCCTGAATTGCTCCAGCCATCGATATTCTTGGCGCTGCCGGCGTCATGATCGAGGACCAGAGGGCAGAATTGAAACTCGATGTCCGGATAGGGGGATTTGGCGCCTGATCGCAGGAGCGCCACGGCCTCCATGTGATTGCTCGTGCCCGGTCCTTTCCGTGTGAGAAGCCACTGCGCCCCAACCAGGGGTTTGCGATGCCAGGCATTGTATTTGATGGGGCTGTCCTTGAGCGTCGACTCATATTTGGGATAGATGATCGGATGGTCCTGAAGGTTTTGTCCCACGCCCTCCGACTTTAGGCAGACCTTGATGCCGTGGCGGTGAAGCTCCTCTTCGGGCCCGATGCCGGACAGCATGAGCAACTGGGGCGACTTGAAACTGCCGCAGCAGACGATCACTTCGCGTGTCGCGCGAAGGCTGTGGATGACGCCACCCCGCACGTACTCGACGCCTATGGCCCGGTCGCCCTCGATCAGGATTTTTGTCGCCAGTGCGTCACCGACAATATTCAGATGTCGATGATCTGCCACGTAACGGGAGTAGGCATAAGCGGTGGATGATCTCGTTCCATCATCGACAGTGAGCTGGAAGTCAGCAAAGCCTTCGTTATTCAACCCGTTGATGTCGTCGGAAAATCCGTATCCCAACTCTTTTCCAGCATCAAAGAATATATCGTAATAAGAACACTCGCGATCACCCTTGCGGACCTTGATAGGCCCATCTTGGCCGCGCAGGTCATTGGGCGAACCTCGCCAGGTTTCCAGAGCCTTGTAGTACGGCAAGACATCGTCAAATGACCAACCGTCAGCTCCGGCTTCAACCCATTTGTCGAAGAGTTTGGGATGGGCGCGCAAGAAGCCCATGCCATTTACCGCCGATGAACCCCCGAGAACCTTGCCGCGGGGTTGATACATCCGGCGTTGGTTGAGTCCTGGCTCAGGTTCGCCGCTGTAGAGCCAATTGGTTCTGGGATTGCGATACGCGTAGCCATATGCGGAAGGCATGTCCGTGATCCAGCTGAACAGCGGACCAAGTTTGGCTTTGCCCGCCTCGAGCAGAACGACGGAGTGACCGTTCTGGGAGAGGCGCGCCGCGACCGGCATGCCTGCGGATCCGCCTCCAACAACCACATATTCGGACTCTTGGACCAGCATGGTGGTGTTCAATACCTGACATTTTCCGTTCGGCCCCGAGAGGCTGCCGATTGGGGTCAGACTTGCCGGGTGTCATGGCATATCACAACCAGACTTTCGCGCACCGGAGCTTTCCTTGCCCCCGGACAACCTCCGCGCCGGTCAGCCGCCGTTGAGTTGGCGACGGACGAGGACCCTCGACGCGGTCATACCGAACTTTCGGGCTAGGGGGCGGACATCACCGAGAGTGCCTGCCGAGGCTGTTTGATCGGCAAGTCCCGGCCCAACCTCAGCACCGAATTTGCCGCATGCCCGGGCCATCTAAAGCTGCGTCGCCGCCTTGCCCGCCTCGGATGCGATCATCCGAAGGATCGGGCTCAAAGCGCTGGCGCGGGTCATGGCGGCGACAATCCTGACGCGGCGGGACCAGTCAATCGCCACGCATGAACGGCAGGATTCCGGCGGAGAGCCAATGTCTGGAACTGGCGCATTGCAGAACCCAACTCTTCAGGCTGGATAGTCGATTACGTCGACACCATACCTATTGCAGCAAGTCGAGCTGAGTGGTCGGGTGGCTGCGGGGTTTGCGCCCTGGGGCGCGGCGGGCGAATGGTCGGCCGAGGAACC
>CAITMP010000707.1 GCA_903893525.1 uncultured Acidobacteriia bacterium
GCCATCAACAAGTTCAGCAACTTTGGGCACAGCAGCTTCAATTCGATGATTTCGCGGGTCCAGCACCGCTTCAGCAACGGTTTTTCGGCGAACGCCATGTTCACGTACAGCAAGGCGATTGCGGGCGGAGCGGCTTCGGGCTGGGAGTATTATTCGTGGCGGCTGACGAAATCGGTTGCGAACTTCGACCAAAAGTTCCAGTTCGTCAACCAGGTCAACTATGATCTGCCGTTTGGCCGAGGGCGCAAGTTCCTGGACAAGGGCGGCATCGTGGATCAAGTTGTGGGTGGTTGGACGATCGTGAGCATCCAAAGCGTCCGCAGCGGATTGCCTGTGACTTTCGGGTACGCGGGCAGCTCCAACCGCTATCTGCCTGGACAGGCAAATTCGCCCAGCGTGAATCCGGGGGTGGCGATCAACACCCCGAATTACAACATCGGGCCAAACGTTTGGCCGCAACAGGCACAGAACCCGTTTTACAACTTGAATGCCTTCTATGCCCCGGCCGCTTTCACTCCCGGCAATGCTGGCAATGGAATTGCGCGGACCGGTTGGTTGTGGTGGCCGCAGTACTCCATCACCAAGACTTGGAGCTACAAGGAGAAATACAAGCTGACGGCCCGGATGGACGCCAACAACCTGTTCCCGCAGACCCGGTGGTACAACACGGCAAACAACTCCGTGAACTTCTCGAGCCCCACGCTGTTCGGACGGTTCCCGGCCACCACGGGCTACTCGTTCAGCAATTTTTATGGCCAGAACGGGACGCTGCAGGGGTCCTTGCGGATTTCGTTCTAGCCGGTGTACGCTCTCGTGTAACATGATGGGAGCGGAATATCACAAATCCTGCAGGAGCGTGGCATGGTCGGTTTTCGGTTGTTCGGCATCATCTTGTTGGCGGGTTGTGCACTGCAGGCTCAGAATCCAGCTCCAGCGGCGGTTTTGAATCCGGCAAGCAACATCCCGGTTGGGCACTTCAACTGGGGAATTGCGCAGGGCTCGATCTTTGTGGTGTACCCGGCATTTGACCAGACCGGAAAGATTGTCGGCGGGAGCCTAGGTCCGGCCAGCTTGGTTACGGCTCCGGCGTTGCCCTTGACGACGACTTTATCCGGCACCTCGATCAAAGTGACGGTCACAGGCACCACGGTGGATTGTCCAATGCTCTACACCCTGCGGTCACAGGTGGCGGCGGTTCTGCCATCCACCACGCCTATTGGCAACGGCACACTGACAGTCACCTACAACGGTGCCAGCGGGAGCACGCCAATTAAGGTGGTCGCCTCCAATGTGGGCCTTTCCACCATCACTGGCAGTAGTGCGGCGGTGGTGACTTTTCCCAACTACTCGCTTGTGGACAGCACCCACTCAGCCAAGCCCGGTGACGCCGTGGTGCTCTGGGGGACTGGTTTGGGCGCAGCCAACAGCGACGCCAATATCGCTACCAACGGCGACCTGAAGACCAACATTACGGTATGGATTGGCGGCATTGCCGCGCCGCTCCAGTACCGGGGCCGCTCCGGCGGGCCGGGCTTGGACCAGATCAACGTCGTGATCCCGGACGGCGTTGCCCCCGGATGCACCGTGTCACTGGTTGTTCAGACCGGCGGAGCCCAATCCACCCTGTTGAGCAACACGACATCCATTCCGGTGATGCCCAACGGCGGTGCCTGCGCCGACCCCGTACTTACAGGCATTCCGGCCACCACCCTTTCGTCCCTCCTCGCAAAACCCAGCGCCAAACTGGCATCCTTCCAGTTCTCGCAGAGCAGCGCCCTGACCACTCCTACCTTCGACGCGACCATCGACGCCATCTTCCTGAGTTTCACCCAACAGCAGTTAACATCACAGCTGCCCAAGCTCCTCGGCAATTCGGATCCCTCGTTGGGCAGTTGCCAAGTAACCTTTGTAGTGGGTTCCGACAGCACCAGCGGTGGCGGGGACGGCCCGCCCGATGCAACCGGCCTCGGCGCGGGTGCCAGCATCCTGTTCACACCGCCGAGTGGACCTGCGCTGACGGCATCCGGCAGTCCCCAGTTCAAGGGCTTCTACGAAGTGAAACCAACTGCGTCCCTGCCGGGAGGTACTTGGAAGGTGGCAAACGGGACTGGTGGTGCCGATGTGACTCCATTCTCGGTGGACTTCCCACTGGCCCAGCCGGTTCTCTGGAGCAATCAGGCTGCTTCGATCGACCGCACCCAGCCGTTCACCCTGAAATGGACTGGCGGCGATTCCGCAGGCTACGTGCGCATCGCGACGGCTTCAGGGTTTGGTGGGACGTCTGGCGCGCAGGGCAATGTTTCCGTGGTCTGCAGCGCCCCCGCGTCGGCGGGCCAGTTCACTATCCCCGCCAGTGTTTTGGGCAATCTGCCTCCGTCGGGGACGTTTCCGGGCTTCATGGATGTACGTGGAATCGGCACGATAGTCACTGCGATACCGGGCATCGACTTGGCCTTCGTTTCTTACACGAACACCAAGCAGTACGCACCGATCTGGAAGTAGCCCGCTGCGGGCTACAGCAGAATCGCCTTGACCGGTTCGGCCTTTTCCACCCCGGTCAGCTTCACGTTCAGCCCTTGGTAGTTGTAGCTGAACTTTTCGTGGTCGATTCCGAACAGGTGCATGATCGTGGCTTGGAAATCCCGCACATGCACCGGGTCCTTGACGATGTTGTAGCTGAAATCGTCGGTTTCACCGTGGACGACCCCGCCTTTCACGCCGCCCCCCGCCATCCAGAGGCTGAAGCATCGCGGGTGGTGGTCGCGGCCGTAGTCGGTCTTGGTCAACTTGCCCTGCGAATAGACCGTCCGGCCAAATTCACCCGCCAAGATGACCAGCGTGTCGTCCAACATGCCGCGCTGTTTGAGATCCTGCACCAGCGCCCACACAGGCTGATCTATTTCCTTGCACTGCGCGGGTAGAACTTCGGGCAGACTGCCGTGGACGTCCCATCCGCGGTGGTAGACCTGCACGAAACGCACGTCACGTTCTGCCAGACGCCGGGCCATAACGCATGTGTTGGCGAACGACCCCGGCTTGTCCTTGGCGTCCTGACCGTACATCTCCCATGTGGAGGCCGGTTCCTTCGAAAGGTCGGTCAGATCGGGCACGGATGCCTGCATGCGGAACGCCATTTCGTACTGCGCGATGCGGGTCTTGGTTTCGGGGTCGCCCAGCTTGTCAAAAGTCAGCTGGTTCATCTCGGCGAGCCCGTCGAGCATGCCGCGCCGCACTTCCGTCGAGACGCCGGCGGGATTGTTGATGAACAGGACGGGATCGCCCGCACTGCGCAACCCGACGCCGGAATACTTGCCGGAAAGGAATCCGGCGCTCCAAAGCCTGGCCGAGATCGCTTGCACGTTGGCCTTCGGGTGGTAGTGCTTGGCCTGCAAGACGACAAATGACGGCAAGTTCTGGTTCATCGTCCCCAGTCCGTAGCTCAGCCAGGATCCGATGCATGGGCGTCCGGCAATCATGAAACCGGTCTGGAAGAAAGTGATTGCGGGCTCGTGGTTGATCGCCTCCGTGTGCATGGAGCGGATGATGGCGATGTCGTCGGCCATCTTGGCGGTATAGGGGTAGAGTTCGGAAATCCACGCTCCGGATTTGCCGTACTGCTTGAAATTGAAGATGGAGGGCGCGATGGGGAAGCGGCTCTGGCCGCTGGTCATCGTTGTGAGGCGCTGGCCCTGCCGGATCGATTCGGGAAGATCCTTGTCGAACATGTCAACCATCTTCGGCTTGTAGTCGAAGGTCTCCATCTGCGGCGGGGCCCCCACCAGATGGAGGTAGATTACGCGCTTGGCCTTGGGGGCGAAATGCGGTAGTTCGGGAAGGTTGCCGATGGCCGCACCTTTTGCCGGCCCCGCCGCATGTGCGTTTTGTTGCCCCAGCATGGATGCCAACGCCAGAGCTCCGATACCCTGCGCGCCTCGGGAGAAGAAGCGCCGTCGGCTCTCCTCGGAAGCCATTGCGTTCGCGATCGGGTCGAGAGGATGCTGTCCCGGCGCGAACTTGCGCAATGCGGCACGGTCGAGTTCGTGGGCGAGAGGCGAGTAGTGGCCTTCGGCGTCGGGTTGCAGGGGGCTGCGGGGCATGACGATCTCTATTCTATTGCAGTGTCGGTGGGCGTGGCCGCCGAAACCGCACCGATGAACGCCAGCGTGTCCGCCACCGAGTGGTCGATAGGTTGGACGCCCGAAACTGAGACGTCGGCGTACTGCTCGGTCGGTTTTATGTACAGGTCGGCACTGGGCCGGACGGTCGTGTTGTACTGCCAGACTACGGATTCCCTCGTTCGTCCACGCTCGACTACGTCGCGCTCAATCCGTCGTTCCAAACAGACGTCGTCCGGGGCGTGTACGTAAAATTTGGCATTGTATAGGGCACGCAGGGCGTGATGGTGGAGTGCGAATATGCCTTCGATGATCAGCCACCGGGCCGGTTCGACACGCACTGTTTCGGGAACGCGGGTGTGGTTTTCGAACGAGTAAATAGGGTGATCGATCGCCTCGCCGCGAACTAGATGTGTGATCTGCTCGACGACCAAATCCCAGTCCAGCATGGACGGGTCGTCAAAATTCAGCTTTTCGCGTTCCTCCACTTTGAGATGCGCTTGGCTGAGGTAGTAGGAGTCGAGTGAAAGCAGCGTCGCTCCTACCAGTTGATCTTGGATTCGGCGGGCGAGCTCCGTCTTCCCGGATCCGGACGGGCCTGTGATCCCGATGGCGTATGTCTTCACAATAGATCTCTATCGATTATTGACCGCGAATCTATTTGCCGATGGTTGCCAGCAGTTCGCGCACGGCGGTGTCGAGTTGCGCATCCCGTCCGGTATAGCTTTCGCCGACCGGCCGGTCCACCGTCACATCCACCGGACGCGGGTGGAGTTCCATATCGGTGCTGTCGTTGGCCGTGATCTTGACGCTTGGCGTCCGTAGCGTCGATCCGTCGATCAACTGCGCACTACCGGTGTAGATAATCCATCCCGCCGTCGGCACTCCCACCACCTTGCCCACCTTGAGCGCCCGGTAGCCTTCCGTGAAATCCTCGGCGTCGGAGAGCGAGTTCTGGTTCACCACCAGAATCGTGGGGCGCTCCAGTGCGCGCTGGCCGTTGGAGGAGCGGGCGGACGTGGAGACGCGGTCGCGCGGTGTCATCGTCAGGTACTTGCCACGGGCAAAGACGTCCAGCGCGTAGGCGTTCACAAATCCGCCGTTATTGTTGCGGATATCCACCACCACGCCATCGCGGTTTTGGTTCTCGCTGTCGAGGTCGAGGTAGAGCTGGTCCAGGGCCTCCGCCGACATGTCCAGGATGTGCACATAGCCGAGCCGGCCTTGGCTGATCTTCTCGACATAGGCTCGACGGCTTTCCACCCATTCGCGGTAGAGCAGGTGCTTTTCGGCTGCATTGCCGATGGGAAGAACTGGGAAGTCTTTCTTTGTTGCGGTTGTCAGGGTCGTGCGTTTGCCGATCTTGTACTGCAGGAGTTCATCCAGATTGACCGATGTCCCCAGCGCTTTGCCGTCCACAGTTAGCAGTTTTTCGCCCGTCTTGATTCCGGCCAGGTCAGCCGGTCCCAGAGGGGTTACGGAAAGAATGGAGCCATCTGCGGGGTCTATCGTCAGCCCCAGTCGTCCGGTGGCGGGCTGGGCTGCTCCCTGCAATCCTGCCGATATGCCGGTATGCGAGGAGTTGAGCTCCCCGATCATCACGGACAAGACCCGGCGCAGCTCGTCCGATGTGGCGGCGCCTTCCACCCACTTGGCATAGTGGCCGCGCATGTCGGACCAGTTGGCTCCGTGGAATTTCGCGTCGTAGTAGGTCTCGTTGGCGATGGTCCAAGCCTGGTGGAAGACCTCCTTCTTTTCCTCGTCGAAGTTCACGTCCAATTCGGCGGTCACAGCCAACGGCCGGGAGATGCGGGTTTCGACGGAAATCGAGGTGATCCGGCCAGCCTCAAGGTAGAAGACCTCTTTGGAATCGGGTGAAAACTGCGCACCGGTTTTGGCACCGGCGGTGGAGGTCAGCTGGCGCGGAACGGCGGGCTCGCGGGCCAGCTCGTCCAGGGAAAATGTGTACAGATTGGGTTGGCCCACGCCGGAGACAGCGGAAAACAGGAGTGTCTTGCCATCGGGACTGACAACCGGGGACCCGGCGTCCACGCCTAGGCCGAGCAATGACAAACGCTGCCGGATTCCCTCAAACACGATCTGGACCGGCTTGGTGTTCTTCACCGCCGGAGAGGCGGGTGCGGCGGGTTCGGCCCGGAACAGGTCTCGGAACGGGTCTTCCCGGAAGCGCGGGGCCCGGGGGGTGAGGTCGATGCGGGCGATGGAACGGCGTTCGGTGCGCTGCGAGGTCGAAAAAAGAAGCGACGTCCGGTCGGGAGACCATTGGATGGCGTCGGCAAAAGCGTTGGCCAGGAAGCTAAGGGGGTGTTCCGGGCCACCTGCCGACGGAACCACGCTTACATTGCTGTAGGCCCGGTTGTCCGTAGTCAGGAACGCGATCCATTGGCCGTCGGGCGACCACGCAGCCGGGCTGGGTCCGTCCTCCCGGAAGACCGCCGTCAGCGCTCGGAGTTTTCGCGAGGCCAGGACCGAATCGTCCTTGGTGGTCAGGTTCATCACATGGAGTTCCCGGCTGTCGCGGAAGTAGGCGATCCGGGTGCCATCGGGCGACCAGGAGGGGCGGACATCCTGCAGCGGCGCGTCTGTCAGCTTGGTTTCGGCATCCGTGCCGAAGTCGTGGAGGAAGATGTGCGTCGGGCCGTCGCGGTCGGACACGTAGGCGAGTTTCCGACTATCTGGAGACCAAGCCAACTGGCTTTCGTTGCCCGCTGTCGTCGTGATTCGGAGGGCGCTTCCAGCGTCCTTCGACGATGCGGCAAACACC
>CAITMP010000708.1 GCA_903893525.1 uncultured Acidobacteriia bacterium
CAACGGCAAGGCGGGCATTTTCGGCATCTCTTATCCTGGTTTTTACTCGACCCTGGGCGCAATCGACGCTCATCCATCTTTGAAGGCTGCTTCTCCTCAAGCTCCGGTTACGGATTGGTTCACCGGCGACGATTTCCGGCACAACGGTGTCTTCTTTCTGCCGCACGCCTTCGGTTTCTTCTCCGGATTTGGACAGGAAAAGAATCCCGACTACCTGAAAGGCGGTCCGCAGTACGACATGGGTACGCCGGACGGCTACGATTTCTTCCGCCGCATGGGGCCGCTCGGCAATGCCGATGAGAAATACTTCCACGGCAAGATCGAGTACTGGCGGGAAATTGTTGACCACGACGTGAATGATGCCTATTGGAAGTCGCGGAATCCGGTGCAGTACCTGAAGGGCGTGAAGCCCGCGATGCTCACCGTGGGCGGATGGTTCGACGCCGAGGACGTTCTGGGTCCACTGGCTGTGTTCCGTGGAATCGAAAAGCAGAGCCCGCAGACGGAAAACCGGATTGTGGAGGGGCCTTGGTCGCACGGTGGATGGTCGCGCGGGACCGGGGACAGGCTGGGGAATGCGCGGTTCAAGAACGATACATCGAAATTCTTCCAGGAGAAGATCGAGTACCCGTTCTTCCTTTGGTATCTGAAGGGCAAGGGCGAGGGCGAAAAGCTGCCCAAGGCGTATGTTTTTGAAACTGGTCGCGATGAATGGCACAAGTTCGCGAGTTGGCCGCCGAAGGAAGCCCAGCCCAAGACGCTGTACTTCCGGGAGAAGGGTGCGCTCTCGTTTGCCAAGCCGGATGGTGCCGCTGCGTTCGACGAGTATGTGAGCGATCCGAACAAGCCCGTGCCGTTCACGCCCGAGGTGACTGGGCGCATGACGTACAACTACATGGTGGAGGACCAGCGCTTTGCAGCGTCGCGTACCGACGTGCTGACGTATGAAACCGAGCCTCTGACGGAGGATTTCCGCATCGCCGGGCCGCTGAAGGCGTCGTTGTTTGTTTCCACGACGGGGACGGATTCCGATTTCATTGTGAAGGTGATCGACGTGTATCCGGGTGACTACCCCGATTCACCCGACCAGCCTTCGAACCTCCGCATGGGCGGGTACCAACAGTTGTTGCGGGGCGAGCCGTTCCGGGGCAAGTTCCGCAAGAGTACCGAAAAGCCGGAACCGTTCGTGCCCGGCCAGATGGACAAGGTGGAATTCGAGATGCCGGACCTATTCCACACCTTCCGGGCCGGACACAGGATCATGGTGCAGGTGCAGAGTTCGTGGTTCCCCCTGTGCGACTTGAATCCGCAGAAGTTCATGAAGATTTCGGAGGCCAAGGCGTCGGATTTCCAGAAGGCCACGGAGCGGGTATACCGGAGTGGGAGCGCGGCCTCGTCGGTTACGGTGATGGCGTTGCCGTAGGGCAGAACTCATCCGGGTTTCTGCGGACGTAGTCTTGCCATGCCTGTTCGCTGAGATCAGCTAAGTCAATTTCTGGAAACGCAGCGATGATGCGGTCCCGCATCGTCACGATGGCTATGTGAGCGCTTTGGCATGTTTCGGCGATTTGGTTCCGCTCTTCATCCAAACTCGGACTTGACGGCAAGTCGGGACTGAGCTTTAGCTTACCCCCGTTGGGGCTTAGTTGATAGGCATGACCGTACCTGTTGATCTGTTGCGAGCATTTTTCAAGTTCCTTCAATGCCTTCTTGAGCTGATCATCATGTACGTTGAAGACATAGTCAGAGACTGTAGTCTCCAGATGGTCCCAAGAATCCAGTGCAGCCCACAAGGCGTAATCAGGCCTAATTTTCAAGTCTGTCTGAATACTCGGCAGGTGACATCGGCTCAGCAGTCGCCGTATATTCCTGACGTCGGAATCGTGCCTAAGTTTTTCTATCGGTACGTTCCTCAGTTCCGAAGGGCGTTTTGGCGCGTCCTTAATAATCGCCTCGATGGCGTCTTTTACGAGTTTATGAAGCTTCTCAACCTTCTCCATGTTCTTCTCGTCAGAGAGGTTGTACCTGGAAATCCGGTTGTTTCGGATGTTGAACGGGACGAAGTCTATCTTTCCATGGGCCGAGTTCAGGAACAGCACCATTCTGTTCCATCCAACCTCGCCGATAGCGTATCCCACTTCGATCAGGACGTTGGGATTGGGAAGTGACTGGTTTTCCTTCTGAGCTACCTCCGTAATGTCTGCAAAGTAGATATCCGCGTTCTGAATCTTCTCTTGAATCTCATCGAAGATATTCTTGGCCCCCGGCATATCTGTCGTGGCTACACTCCACTCCAGAGTTATCGTAGCCTTCAGATCCTCTTTGGCCTTTTCCAACGCGGCTTCGATGGCCTCTTTGTTTGTTTTCTGGCCAATCCAGGTTTGGAAGGAGAAGAATACTCTCGTGACAACAGGCATGAGCCGATTCTATCACTGCCGATCCAGAATTCACCGTTGATCCAACTTTTAGGACCACGGCTGAAGAGATCTGGGTGCAAATCCTTCGTGGTCTGCCATACTCTGGGCGTCCGGTCAATTTTCCAGGGGGCACCTCGATATTGACCAATGATATAGTTGAGGCCAGATGCCTTCCATATTGATCCAGCTCGATGCCCCCCTGCTTGAGGCGTTGGACAGGATCGCTCCCGCCCAGAAGCGCCAGCGCGCCGAGTTCGTGCGTCAAGCGGTCAAAGATGCCATCCGCCGCCGCGAATTTGAAGAAATCCGCAAAGCGTACCGGCTCCAGCCTGATGCCGCAACCGACGCTGATGACTGGTCGAACGCGGAGGCTTGGAATTCTTGAAGCAGTATGAAATCTGGTGGGCGGAACTGCCCCAGCCTGCGGGGCGGCGTCCAGTCCTCCTTTTGAGTCGGAACGAGGCCTATGGGGTTCTAAACAAGTTCCTCGCTGCAGAAATCACCACGACGATCAGAAATATTCCGATTGAAGTCCGGCTGGGCTCAGAAGAGGGTATGCCCAAGCCGTGCGTGGCCAACTTGGACAACGTCAGGACCATTTCAAAGGTTCACTTGGCTGAGAGGATCTCGAAGCTACCAGCCCAAAAAGTCGCCGCAGTGAAGCGCGCATTGGGTTACGCGCTTCACTGGGACGAGCTGATCGATATTCCAGACGTATTGCTGGTCTAGACCTACGCCACCGGCGGGTGGTCCGTGACCTGCCAAGTCTTCTCGTTGAAGTAGAGCACCTTGCCTTGGCGGTACGACATCACTGCCATCGTGATCAGCACTTGGGCGCGCGCACCAGTTTCGACGTCCAGAGTTGGCTTCTGGCGCGTCCGCATGCAGCTCAGGAAGTTCGCGATATGCTTCTGCATGATGTCCTCCTGGGGAACATTGATGCGCACTTCCTCTTCGGTCCCGAAGCGACTGGGCCACGACGTGTCGACGTACTGCTTGCCACGCTTTTCCGGACGTACCGAAATGTACGGGCTGTAGCTCTCGAACTTGCCGTGCTCCACCATCGTGAGCGAGCCTGCATGTCCACGGATCAACCCCGGAATGTGCTGCGAGTTCGCCAGTGATGCACTCAGGACCAGCGAATGGCCCTTCGGGTAGTCGCCGATCAGGTGGAAGGTGTCGGGCACCTCGCGCTCGTCGTGGAATTCGTAGATCCCGCCGCCCGCCATCACCTTGGAGGGGAACTGGGGCTCGCCCCAGCAAATGTTCATGGGGGCCACAACGTGGTAGAACAGATCGGTCGCGATGCCGCCGGAGTAATCCCAATACTTGCGGAAACGGAAGAAGCGGTCGGGGTTGAACTGGCGCGGCGTGGCATTGCCGAGCCACATCTTCCAGTCGAGGTAGTCGTCGCCCTTGCCCGTGGGGCCGGCTGCGTTGTCGATCGGATAATTCCACTCGCCGTCGAGCGAGTTGCGGTGGTAGGAACCCTGGCTCATGATCATGTCGCCGATCATGCCGTCGGCGATGGCCTTCTTGGCCTTCGCCCACTGGTCGCCGGATGTGGTTTGGGAGCCGACTTGGAGGACCCGCTTGGTTTCGCG
>CAITMP010000709.1 GCA_903893525.1 uncultured Acidobacteriia bacterium
CAGCGCGCTCGAAAAGGGGACGAGATAGCCATCGCGACGTTCAGTTCATCGGTACGTCTCATTCAGCCGTTCACTCCCGATCTCGCAAAGGCTGAAAAGGCACTGGAAGCAATCAAGCCGGCCGGAGGAACAGCTATCTACGATGCCGTTCACATGGCGGTCACAGACTACATGAAGGACGCGACGGGTCGCAAGGCTATTGTCTTGTTCACTGACGGCATCGACAATAGTCTTTTTGGAACAGCCCTCGGCTCTTCCCACTCGTTCGAGACCCTGTTAAGGACCGTGAAAGACACAGACTGTCTGATCTATCCGATCTTCGTCCAGCCTATACCGGAACAACGACAACTCACTCCTGACCCGAACCGGTCCTCCACGAGCTTGACCGAACAACGCGCCAGAGCTAACGGTCCAAATCCGCAACTGTACTGTGGAAGCGAAACGAATCGTGCTGAGAGGGCCGTACCGTGCGACGGATATCAGATTGTCGCGGTGGGTAAGAAGCACCTGCAGCAACTCGCGGAAGAAACCGGCGGAGCTTTTAGGGGCCTCAACGACATGACGACCCTAGCTGATGCGTACAGCCAGATCGCGGCAGATTTGACAACGGTCTATACAATTGGTTTTTCAGTTAGATTCATCGATACCAACCACTGGCATCCTCTCAAGGTGCGGATTCGTGACACTCCCGTTGGCACCCAAACCCGGACGCGCGGCGGATATTTCTCGCCACCATCAAGACAATAGCTAACGAGGATTCGGCCAAGAACCCTCTAACGAGCCGGCATTGCTTCAGCAGCAAAAATGGCGACGCTCTTGGCGACGGATGCCGCCCTTTGCATCAGCACCTTGCTGGATGCATGCATGTGCGAAACTCCAGTTGAGTCGATCTCCGCGGGAGTTCCGCCGATGCGTTCCATGACGTGAACTAGAGATGAGCCGTCATATCCGGCAGCCTTCGCGTAGCGCATCCCAAGCCTGTCGGCGTCGAACTCGTACTGGGCCTGGAATCCGTGATAGTACGTATTCAGCAGCATCGCGCCACCTCTTGCAGTTCCCATCGCAACGGCGTTGCGGACTATACCAGCGATCTGCATTCCGCCAGCGTCCTGCGGAAGTACAATCATGTTCGGAACATGCATATACACTCTGGGGACACCATTTGACCCTCCCCCCAAGAACACCTGCCCGCCGGGGCCGGGAACCGCCGTGTAAGTGTTCAGCGAACTGCCGATCGCGTTCTGTACCAAGACCCCGGCGGCAATAGCGGCGACTTCACTAGTGGCATACAGGATAGTGTTCCGGCGATCTTTGTCGCGCTGGGTCATCTCTGTTTGCATCAAATGGCGCTCATCAACATGCGCGATCTCGTGACCCAGGACCGCGGCCAGCTCGTCCTCCGATTCCTGGTGACGAAGAAGCCCCGTGGTCACGTACACGTGACCACCCGGCGCTGAAAACGAAGTCACGTCTGAACTATTGAGTACGTAAAACGAGTACGAAAAACCGCGCTTGTTGCCGGCGGCCGCCACAACCTTCTGGCCGATCTCAGCTACACGGGCACACACATCGCTGTCCTCATAGAGAGGCGAATCGTCCCGCATCACCGCGTCAACCTGGTTTCCTCGCGTAATGTCCGAACCAAACGCGGAGGCGCTCAGGAGTAAAACCAGCATGCCACACTTTTTCATTTTGATCCTTTCTTCATGGTCAACCAGGTCAGACGGTCCTTGATGAATAACTCAGTCCCGATTCGGTCGGCAACTACCTTCAGTTCACTGTCACCATCGGCGATAGTCTCCCGGGCGTGAGGAATCGATAAGGACATCCGCGTCCCGGAGGCCGTCGAGGTAAGCTCAATAACGACCCTGTGCACAAAATACTTCGCGCCCGCCTGGCTGCTGTGGGCGGCCAAAAACTCGATAGCTCCCGCTCCGCGTTCGACACGGGCGATAACCTGACTCTGTGTGATTACCTGCAGAGCGGCCGCCCACGCCCTCTCGATCGGAACGGGCAACTCCCTAGCCACCTTGGGCTCGGCTTCACTGCTGTTTGGCGGCGCATCAAGGCCGAACAGAACGTTCCAGAACTCAGGTTTACCTCTGTACTCGGAGCCGATACTGACTATGGCATCTGGCGTGCCGCCGATCCGGGCCTCAATAGCGGCCAAAACCGCTGTTTCGAGCTTTTCATTTGATGCGAGAGGAACGGGCGACAGACTACCGGACTCAAGCACTAGTGTCCTGGTGGGAACCGCTGTACCCGGCCCTGAAGGCTCAAACCACAAAGTTACATGAGCGACTCCGGGGTAATAATTCTTGACAAGACCGGGCACGAAACTCGCTAGATCCGCGCTGGGAATCGTAAGAGAGATGGTGAGCAATGCCGGTTTCGCACTAGACGTATTCAGCTTCAGCTTATGAGACGCCAAAATGGCCTCAACGGCTTCCCTCGTCGCGACCGCTGGCATCGCATCCTTGATCACATGAGGCTTCGGGATCTGGCTGGCTGCCATCCACTTGCCACCCTTTTCGATGGCATCCAGAATCTGTTGCTCGATCTGACCGTTCGAGTGCGAAAAAAAGCCTCCGCCATTCGGTGCGGCCCGTACATAGACGCGCGTTTCCTTCCCCCGCTCGGAAATCCAGACAGTCACATGGAGCGTCAGCGCCTGCTTCTTGTTGATATCCTTCGAATCCAGCACCAGATTCTTCACGTCCTCGACGCCAAGGGGCAGGCTGAAAGCGACCAACCGGGACGCGGAATCAATAGTATTGACGATTGCGGGCGCGGCTTTCACGATCTCGATACAGTTTGCCCAAGCACTGTCGGGACTCAGGCCGACGATGCGGCTTCTTTTCAGAACGTATTCGGACTCCTGTGCCAGAGCGTTCGCCCCAACACCCAGGATTAGCAATAAACGCAGAATCTGTCGCTTCATTTTACCGCACCACCGCTCGCCGCGCGGCCTCACGAACACCGAGCAGGGCTCGGGCTCTTCTGATTCTTTCTGGCAGCAGATGATGATGGTTGTCATCATAACTGGTTCCCATAGCGACGTCCTTCAGCAACTCCTCCGCGCGCTGACGGACCGCTTCCTTTGAATATCGTGCCTGATCTTCTTCGGGCAAATCATACAGCAGGAACCGGTCGTAAGACTTAACAGCCTCTTCGCCTCGGTCTGTCGCTTCCAGGATGGAACCTTTTTCCAGATAAGCCTTGGCGAGATGGGAATCGAACTTCAGTGCCCGGTCAAAATCCACAAGCGCTCCGGCCGAATCGCCTTGCTGTGTCTTGATCAGTCCGCGGTTGAAATATGCCAGCGCCGACCCGGGGTTTAGAGAAAGGGCTTTCTCGAAATCAGAAAGTGCTGCCATCATGTCCTGTCGAGAAGCGGAGACTTCGCCACGCTTCAAATAGGCCGCTTCCATGTTCGGGTTGATACTGATCGCAAGCGTGTAGTCCCTCAGGGCATCGCCAATGCGTAACAGGTCGCGGTTCGCGTTCGCCCTATGATAATACGCGCCCGCGTATTGTGAGTCAACGCGAAGCGCCTCGTCGAAGTCCGGAATCGCCTTTTCTTGGTTGCCGTTCGCGCTCCTCGCGACCCCGCGCAAGGTGTAGAACTGCGGGACTCCCGGCGCTTCTTCGATGACGTTATCCAGCAGGGCAATCGCAGCTTCGTATCGCTTCTGCTCGACAAGGAAAAGCGCCTGATTCCATTCCGTAACGATCGTGTTTAGGGTCGTAGATCCTTGCGCATAGGAAATACCCTGGGGCACATTGCCATTGAATTCCATATCGAATTCCCAGACCGCCTTTACGCCTTGGCGCGCCGCTAGAACCAGTTGACGAAAGGCCGCGACCTTGCCGTTCCCGAAGTCGGCAGCGATGGAGGTCATGGTCACGCCGCCCGAAACTCGCAGACCAAGGCGCGTATCCTTATGCTCTAAAACTTCAATCTCGGTTTTCGTTTCGACTGCCGGAACAGGATACTTGTGAAGCAAATACTCAAGTTCTGATATTGTCGCCATGCTCGGTAATCCGGCAGCCAACGCCGCGAGTTTCGTTAGTGACTCCAGCCTGGCGAAGATTGGACGCTCAACGCTGATCTGCTGATAGTTTTGCTCGAAGGAGTGCGCAAACTCTTCGGACGGTCGATCATAGAAGGCTGCTAGATTCTCAACCTTCTCGCCGCCGACTCGCGCGAATAATACCTCCGTGAAAATCCCTGAGCGAAATTGTTCCAGGAAGGAAAGGCCGTTCACACCCCGAACAAAATTGACCTTGTTCAAGGCTGGCCGGTACCAGAATCGCGACCCTATCTGGGTCCCGCTTGAGTTGCGGGATTCGGCACCAACAAGATCGAAGTATGTCTTCAGTCCGTCGACCGGCAGGACCTCGAGTTTCATTCCTATTCTTTTCATCAACCAATCGGCTTCGTAGCAGGTTTGGCCAAAAGCGGTGTTCTCAATTCCGCCAAAAAATAATACGTCCTGAACAGTAGCCCCATCCATTGACCCGCGCGGGTTGATCGTCACACCCGGATCTTTAGGACCAAAGAGAAAGTGCGCCCGAACAGCAACCGCAAAGTCGTCAAGTGTAATCGGCGGGGTATTAGTGTTGCGCTCTCCGATAAGAATCCAGTCCGCAGTCTCGTTGTCGCACATGAGCGCCGTTGGCTGGTTGATACCACCAAGGTAATAAGTGGCGGGATCAGTGGCCCGGAAATCGGTGCGCGCCGCCTGAGCTGTCTTCACCACATCTAATGCGCTGCCGACGGAATAGGCGACTAGATGTTTGGTGCCGGTTTCCGCGCGCACACTGCGGGACACCGCGACCGCTGCGACTGTCTTTATGAATTGGCGCCTCGGAATCTGCATCGCTACTTCTTTGGTTTTGGGGGTGTGGCGTTAATTGGCGATGAAGGAGTCGCCGAGTCGCTTTGGCCGAAAATATCTTTATCGTCAACCTCAGTTAGTTGCACCGCCATGTCGATGCCTCCAACCTTGGGAATTGTCGACATTGATAGCCGCGAGCCCACAGCGTCCATTTGCGGTGACAAACGAAGTACTCGGTCGATCGCACCAGCACTTAGTGTTGGAGGCAACGGCGAGACGACGGATGGCAGTGGCTTCACGCGTTCCTGATCGTACAACAAGGGCACCGATGGCGTTGCCCGGATTGAAACGTTTGGCTGAAGGACAGGCTGTTCCAACCTCTCAATACGACCATTCAATGAGGCTCCGTTGAAAGAAACGTTGTATGACACCGACGACCGAGTCGATTCGGATGTTGCCAATGGCTCATTGATATTGAAAGTGCTCACCCGCGAGACGCTGCTTGTTCCAGTGATAAATTGTCCCGCAGGGGCGGTAAACGCGAACCGGCTTTGGGTGACTGGTGCCCCGCTGAATGGGTCGGAATTACGAGGCACCGCAACGGGGCCGTTCAGCCAGTCTTTAATGTTCACCGATGCCTTGCCGCGCGTGGTCTGGGATACCACGTAGTTGTTGTACATGCTCGCGATCTTGCCGCCGGTACCACTGAGCCAGAAGTCTAATCGCTGAAACAGTGGCATCGTCCATTCTCTCCCTTTGTCTGCCGCGACTCCGACGAGTGTTGACACACCCGAGGCGTAACAG
>CAITMP010000710.1 GCA_903893525.1 uncultured Acidobacteriia bacterium
GACCCCGGCGACGTCTCTGATTCTTGCGCTCGCGGAATCGTTGAAATACGTGAAGCGGGTCGGGATGGCCAACATTATCGCCAATGCCCGGCTCCTGGCATCGGCCACCCGCGATGCCTGCCGGGAGCTGGACCTCGAACTGTTCGCGACGCGGCCCGGCAGTTCCGTGACGGCCGTGAAAGCGCCCGCCGGAATGGATTCCGGGTTGATCGTCAAAGGCCTGAAGCAATTCGGCTCCGTGATCACCAACGGCCAAGGCAGCATGAAGGGTCAGATTTTCCGGTTGGCGCACATCGGGTACTTCGACATCATCGACATGTTCGGCATGGTTGCCGCTCTCGAAATCGTGCTGCGCGCAAATGGGCACCAAGTGGAACTGGGCAAGGGCGTGGCAGCGGTGCAGCGGGCCTACGAGGCTGCGCGCAAGGATTGATTCCGTTGACGACACCCGTTTACCTCGGTGAAGAGGAAGTCCGCAAGCACCTGGCGTTTGGAGGGTTGCTTCCCGCCGTTCGAAAGGCCCTGATTGATTTTTCAGCCGGGAATATCCAGCAGCCCGTGCGGAGTGTCCTCAGGGTGGAGGAGCACGATGGCTGGTTCGGGGTGATGCCGGCGGTCGCACCCGAAGTTTTCGGAGCCAAGCTGGTCACATTCTTCCCTGGCAACACTGGAAAACTGCCGACGCACATGGCGATGATCCAGCTTTTCCGCAAGGAAACGGGAGAACCGCTGGCCGTCATGGACGGACGGCTGATCACCGAAATGCGGACGGCCGCGGTATCCGCCGTGGCGATGGACGTTCTGGCACCAAAGAAAACGCCGGTGCTGGCGTTTTTGGGTTCCGGTGTACAGGCACGGTCGCATCTGGAGGCGCTGCGATTGGTGCGGAGCTTTGACGAAATCCGGGTCTGGAGCCCAACCCGCAGGAACGCCGAAGCGTTTGGCGTGGAAAGCGGGGCCAAGGTCTGCGACTCTGCGCGGAGCGCTGTTGAGGGAGCATCGGTCGTCGTGACAGTGACCAGTTCGGGAGAGCCCGTGCTCCGCGGGGAATGGCTCGAAACCGATACCTTTGTGTGCGCGGTGGGAGCGGTGGGCCCCAAGCGCCGCGAATTGGATACCGCCGCCATGCAGGGGCGGGTGGTGGTGGAATCGCGGGCAGCTGCGATGCAGGAATCGGGAGATGTGCTGCTGGCGGGAACCGGCGTCTACGCGGAACTCGGGCAAATTCTTGCCCGGCCCGAATTGGTGGAGCACGGACCGCGATTCGTATTCAAGTCGCTGGGGATCGCCGCGACGGACATTGCCACAGCCTGGATGGTCCTGAGTAAATTCCAGCAGGCCTAGAAATTGATCTGGAACCAGCGCGTGAACGATTGAAGTCGGGCTAACCATGCTTGTGGAGTGAATCGATCATGATATATTGGCGAAGCCGTGCCTCTTACCTCGCTAAATAAGACCGTCAATGCGCTCCTGCAAGGCATCTTGGCTCTGTACGTTTGGGCCTTTTGCCTGTGGCCAAATCCGATTGAAGCCCTCGCTTCCTATGTGAAAGGTTTGGACCTAAAAGATGGCGGTCCCGCATATGCGGCCCTGATTGTTGTGCTCCTGACACCGGTCGCACTCCTGATCGGAACGGCCGTAGATCGACTAGGCGAGAAATTCATAATAGGCTGGCTGGAGCGGGCTGTTGAAGAAGTCCCCCCTGGACCAACTCACGCCGCGACTGAAAACTCGGGCGAAGGTTCACAGAAATGCGCCGGAACTCAGCCTACCGCGCTGGAGCCTCCAAAATCTGAATATTGCTTGCTTGAAAAACTCTGCAAAGCCACCAATACAGATGACCACTTGGACCAACTGACAAAACTTCGAACAATTTTACTGGACCAAATAACAAATAGCAACTGGCGCGACATCGAGTGCAACTGCAACAAGAAGCGGATGCTGCGTGCGGTGGCCGAAATCATTGTATTTCGAGAAAGTAAGGACCAGACTGTCGAGTGGATCGTTCAACACTATGCATCTGCGCGATTCTCGGCTGGAGGCCTCATACTTGTCGCGGTTGTTGTGGCGAAACTCTGCCTATCCATCAAATTCCGATTCCCCAGCCAAGTGCCTAGCCCACTTTGCCTGGCAGCACC
>CAITMP010000711.1 GCA_903893525.1 uncultured Acidobacteriia bacterium
GATTATTCATCGAGAAACACGCCTCACCACCAATGCGTGAGGGACCGGGGAACTGACGAAAGCTCGGCTATCGCCCAACCTTGATAAGGCTGCTGCGGCGGCCCATGGCTCTCACGCGACCCAGCCACGCTAAAATGATGGAAGCCCCCCAAACATGGTCGACGCAATCCTCGCCAAAATCTTTGGCACCAAGAACGAGCGCGAGATCAAAGCGATGCGTCCCATCATCGCCACGATCAACGGTCTCGAACCCGCAATGCGGGAGCTCTCCGATATCGACCTCGCCGCCAAGACGATCGAGTTCAAGGAACGCATCTCGCGCGGCGAGACCTTGGAACAGATCCTCCCGGAAGCCTTCGCCGTGGTCCGCGAAACCGGCCGACGCGTGCTCAACATGCGGCATTTCGATGTCCAGCTGATCGGCGGAATGGTGCTGCACCGCGGAGCCATCGCGGAAATGCGGACAGGTGAAGGCAAAACGCTGGTCGCCACCGCCCCGGTCTACCTGAACGCGCTGACAGGCAACGGTGTTCACGTCATCACCGTGAACGACTATCTGGCCAAGCGCGACGCCGAGTGGATGGGCCGCATCTACAAGTTCCTGGGCCTTTCGGTGGGCATCATTGTGCACGATCTGGACGACCAGGAACGGCAGCACGCCTACACCTGCGACATCACCTACGGCACCAACAACGAATTCGGATTCGATTACCTCCGCGACAACATGAAGTTCAACCTCCGCAACTGCGTCATGCAGAAGGGGCACAACTTCGCCATCGTCGATGAGGTCGATTCCATCCTCATTGACGAGGCTCGGACGCCGCTGATCATCTCCGGCCCCAGCGAGGAATCGACCGACAAGTACTACAAGGCCAACAAAGTCATCCCGCACTTGGTCCGAGGCGAAGTCATCGAGGGCAAGGAGCCGGGCGAAAAGTACACAACCGGCGACTTCACGGTGGATGAAAAGCACCGCTCGACGGCGCTGACCGAGGAAGGCGTCCTCCGGGTGGAGAAGCTCCTCGGCATCGGCAACATGTACGAGCCGCAGAATGTGGAGTGGAACCACCACATCCAGCAGGCGCTCAAGGCCCACGTGATCTTCCAGCGCGACAAGGACTATGTCGTCAAGGAAGGCGAAGTCATCATCGTCGACGAAAACACCGGTCGCTTGATGCCGGGGCGGCGTTGGAGCGACGGCTTGCACCAAGCTGTCGAGGCGAAGGAAAACGTCAAGATCGAGCGCGAGAACCAGACGCTCGCCACCATCACGTTCCAGAACTTCTTCCGCATGTACAAGAAGCTGGCCGGCATGACCGGCACGGCCTCCACGGAAGCGGCCGAATTCGGAAAGATCTACAAGCTGGACGTGGTGGAAATCCCCACCAACAGGGCGATGATCCGGCAGGAAAACCAGGATGTGGTTTACCGGACGTCGGACGAGAAGTTCCGCAACGCCGCCAAGGAAATCAAGGAATACTACGAGCGCGGGCAACCGGTGCTGGTGGGAACGGTGTCGGTTGAAAAGTCCGAAGTCCTCTCAAAGATTCTGACGAAAGCCGGTATCAAGCACGAAGTCCTGAACGCCAAGAACCACGAACGGGAAGCGCAAATCGTCGCCCAGGCCGGCCGGAAGTTCGCGGTGACCGTGTCAACCAACATGGCGGGCCGAGGAACCGATATTTTGCTGGGCGGCAACGCCGAATCCATGGCCCGCGAGGCGATGCGCAAACAGGGCAAGGATCCCGACCGCCCCGAATTCGCCGCGGATTGGGAAGAAGTGCTGGCAGCAACGCAAGCCTCCTGCAAGGTGGAGCATGACGAAGTGGTCGCACTCGGGGGCCTCCATATCGTCGGTACCGAGCGGCACGATTCGCGGCGCGTCGACAACCAGCTTCGTGGCCGTGCGGGTCGGCAGGGCGACCCGGGTAGCTCGCGGTTCTTCCTATCGCTTCAGGACGATCTCCTCAGGATCTTCGGCGGCGACCGCATGCAGAACCTCATGCTGCGCCTCGGCATGGAGGAGGATGTGCCGATCGAATCGGACATGATCACCAAGCGGATTGCGGCGGCCCAGAAGGCGGTGGAAGCCCAGAACTTCGAGTCCCGCAAACACCTGCTCGAGTACGACGACGTGATGAACAAGCAGCGGCAGGCCGTCTACACGATGCGCCGCCAGTTGCTGGAGGGTGCGGAACAGAAGGACCGCATCATGGAAATGTCCAAGGGCGTGATCGGCGCGCTAGTGGACCAACGCTGTCCCGAAGGTTCCCGCCCCGCCGATTGGGATCTGACCGGTCTCCAAACCGACATGCTGACCCAATTCGGGTCCCGCATAAACCCCGCCGATCTGGATGGCTTGACGATCGAACAGATCGAGGCCCATCTTTTGGAAAAAGCCCGCCAGACCTACGACGCCAAGGAGGAGTTGGTTGGTGCGGAGCTTTTGCGCGATGCCGAGCGCAACATCATGCTCCATGTGATCGACGACCAGTGGAAGGACCACCTGTTGTCGATGGACCACCTGAAGGAGGGCATCGGCCTCCGCGGGTATGGGCAGAAGGACCCGCTGGTCGAGTACAAGAAGGAATCCTTCAAGCTCTTCCAGGACATGATGGACCGGATCGAGGACGAAACCGTCCGGTATCTCTATTTCCTGCGGTTCGAGCAAAACGCCGCCACCATGCCGTTCGTCCTCGACGAGGAAGGCATGAAGGACGACGAGGCTTCGGCGGAATTACAGGCCGCCGAGGAAGCCCGTTTGGCCGAGGAACGCCAGAAGCGCCTAGCGCAGTCCGCCGTCCAGGACATGACCAAGAACATCCAGCGCCAGCATGAGAAGGAAATGAAGGCGTTGCAGATGTTGGGGACCAGTGTCGCCGAAGCGCCGAAGAAAGCGGCTCCGGCTGCACCCAAGGTCGGCCGCAACGATCCCTGCCCCTGCGGCAGCGGCAAAAAGTACAAGAAGTGCCACGGAACGGACGTCTAGACGTGAGATCAGAAATCGTAAAACAACTTTCCGCGAAGGTGTTGGCGGGCCAGACCGCTGGATCAGGATTGCCGCGCCGCCAGTTCGGCCGCGCGTCAGACATGGTCTCAATCATCACCTTGGGCGGCTGGCATTCCGTCGCCAAGGTTGCCTTCAAACAGGCCGGGGAGTCCGAATCCATCCGGCTGATGCACGCGGCCATTGACGAAGGCATCAATTTCTTCGACAACGCGTGGGATTACCACGATGGTTTCGCCGAGGAAGTGATGGGCCGCGCGCTCAAGATCGACAACAAGCGCGAACAGGTCTTTCTGATGACCAAGAATTGCGAGCGCGACTACGCGGGCTCCATGCGCGACTTGGAGGACAGCCTCCGGCGTCTGCAGACAGACCGCCTGGACTTGTGGATGTTCCACGAGTGCAATTACGACAACGACCCTGACTGGATCTTCGAACGCGGGGCCATGCGGGCAGCCTTGGAAGCACAGGCGGCCGGTAAGGTCCGATACATCGGGTTTACGGGACACAAGGATCCACGCATTCACTCCAAGATGCTGGCCAAGACCAACACTTGGGATGCGTCCCTGATGCCCATCAACGTGATGGACGCAACATACCGCAGCTTCCTGCATGAAGTTGTGCCGGGTTGCCACGCGATGGGTGCCGCACCGATCGGAATGAAAGGTTTCGGAGGAGGCTGGCCCAACGGCGACATCCTCAAGAACTTGGGCGGGCGACCCGGCATCTCGGTGGAAAGCCTGCTGCGGTTCAACCTGAGCCAGCCGGTGTGCAGCCAGGTTGTCGGCATCACCGATATTGCTCAATTGCGGGCGGTGGTTTCGGTGGCGAGAAATTTCAAACCCATGGCCGAGTCCGAACAGGACGCACTGATGTCGTCAGTTCACGTGGAAGCGGGCGACGGGCGATACGAAACATTCAAGTCTACCAACATGCACGACGGCCCCCACCACCGAAAACAACATGAGTTCGCCATCTAGGCCGCTGGTCAGCATCTGCGTGTCGACCATCCCAGGAAGGTCGGTTCTGTTCGGTATGACGTTGGCCAGCATTCTCAAACAAACGTACTCTCCATTGGAGGTCGTCGTTTTGGCCAATGGCAGTTACGCGGACTCGATGGCACTGCTGGCCGGATGCCAAGATCCCCGAGTGCGCTGGATTGCTACTCCGGTGCTCTGTCCGATGGTGGCCGCTTGGAACCGAGTGTGCGGGGAGACCAAAGGCAAATACGTACTGTTCTGTTCGGATGACGACATGCTTGCTGGAGAAGCCGTGGACCACCAAGTGGCCCTGTTGGAACAGAACCCCGGCGTCGGCTTTTGCCATGCAGACTTCACAACTATTGACGACGACGGAAGGCAGATCAGCTCGTGGATTTCGCACCGGGGCCAGTTCATCGACAACGGCGTCGGCGCGTGGCGCAGTTTTCTCATCGCCCCCCGGTGCCACATTTTGACCACGGTGTTCCGGCGGGACTTGTGGCTTCAGGTCGGCGGCTGGGATGGGGACGCGGGCAATCCGGGCGACAACTCGCTTTACCTGAAGCTTTTGGCGCTTTCAGATGTCGGGCACGTGGCTCACATCGCGGGCCACTACAGGGTCCGGGTCAAACAACCTGACAGTTGGGAACTGCGCTTCCGGAACACGCGGGAATACCTCGCATTTGGACAGAAGTACCTATCCCATTCCCCGGCGGGAGTAGATCCCTTCCTACCCACCCTGCGGCGGAAGCTGATCACGAGAATTCTGATGGAAGGGGCCGAACTGCTCGCGGGCGCGCCGGACGAGGCGTGCCGAGGCCAAGTCAGGGCGTGGCTCGAATCCAGTGTGTGGCAATCCGGCCGGGTCGGGAACATCTTTCGGATTGTGGATGGACTCGGCCTGTCTTGGACAATTCCTGTGGTTTCGAAGTCCATGGGCCAGTTGCGCTCCCGAGCCCGGCAGGTGTTGGTCGGACTCGCCGGGGTTGCCAGATCGCGGGGATAGTCGATGCCACGCCTGGCCTCCTCGCTTGCCCGGATTGGTACCATTAGGGTAGGGAGATCCATATTTTGAAAGTCGTTATTCTGTGCGGCGGACAAGGCACGCGGCTACGCGAGGAGACCGAGTTTAGACCGAAACCCCTTGTGGAAGTGGGTGGTCGCCCCGTCCTCTGGCACATCATGAAGCGCTATGCACACTTTGGCTTCAACGAGTTTGTGCTCTGCCTCGGATACAGAAGCGACATGATCAAGGAGTACTTCCTCAACTACGAGGCGATGAACAGCGATTTCACTATCCGTCTGGGCCGGAAATCGGAGATCACGTTCCACGACGAGCACTTGGAACAGGAGTTCAGCGTAACTCTGGCCGACACCGGTCTACCCACCATGACGGGAGGACGAGTCAAGAGAATCCAGCGGCACATCGACGCGGACACCTTCATGGTGACGTACGGGGACGGCTTGGCGGACGTGGACCTCGGCAAGGTATTGGAATTCCACAAGAGCCACGGCAAGATTGCAACCGTCACCACTGTCCGGCCCTACTCCCGATTCGGCGTCATGGACGTTCAGCCCGATGGAGCCGTCACCAGCTTTGAGGAAAAGCCCCAAATGGACGGCTATGCCAATGCCGGATACTTCGTGTTCAACCGTGAGATCTTCTCGTTCCTGGATGGCGACGACTGTACGTTGGAAAAAACGCCGCTGGAAAAGTTGTCCGCAATGGGCGAGCTTATGGCCTACCGCCACGACGGCTTCTTCTTCGCCATGGACACATATCGCGAATACCTCTACCTCAACGAATTGTGGAATTCGGGAAGGGCGCCTTGGAAGGTTTGAGCGGAACCAAAATGCTCGGCGCGCTTTCCGGTAGCCGCGTCCTGGTTACGGGCCACACCGGCTTCAAAGGGGCTTGGCTCTGCACTTGGTTGGAGATGCTTGGGGCCAAGGTATCTGGATTTAGCCTCGATCCGCCAACCAATCCCAGCGTCTATGTTCAAGCCAATGTTGGAAGGCTGCTCCAGCACGACCTGCGTGGCGATATCCGTGCATCGGGCAGTCTACAATCGGCAGTGGAACAGGTGCAACCGGAAATCATTTTCCACTTGGCGGCCCAGCCGATTGTTCGCCGCAGCTATGCCGAACCTTTGGAAACATTCGAGGCGAATGTAATCGGCACCATCCACTTGATGGAGGCCGTGCGCAGGCTTGACCGCCCCTGCATCGTGCTCATTGCCACCAGCGACAAGTGTTACCGCAATGAGGGTCAGGTCTGGGGTTTCCGCGAATGCGATCCGCTTGGCGGAGGTGACCCGTACAGCGCCAGCAAGGCGGCCGCTGAGATCGCGGTCGCCTCTTGGCGCTACTCGTACTTCGATCCTGCCAAAATCGCCCAACACGGTGTCCAGATCGCGACGGCTCGGGCAGGCAATGTGATCGGGGGCGGCGACTGGGCTGAGGATAGAATTGTTCCGGACTGCATCCGCTCGTTGTCCATCGGCCGCACCATCGAAATTCGCAATCCCTACGCTGTCCGCCCTTGGCAGCACGTCTTGGAGCCGCTCTCGGGTTACTTGGAAGTGGCAACCCGCATGTACCTGGGAGGCGGACCCGAATTGTCCTCGGGCTGGAACTTCGGACCGTTGCCGGAGGCGACGGTCAACGTCGGAAACCTCGTGGACCGGATTGTGGCGCTCTGGGGTTCGGGAGGCTGGAGCAACACGGGCTCCGGAGCCCATTTACCTGAGGCCGCGACGCTCCGTCTGTCCATTGACAAGGCTTCCGCCGCTTTGAACTGGGCCCCGCGATGGAATTTGGACGAAACCGTACGCCGCACCATCGACTGGTACAGGGCTTCCATCCAACCGGGTGCCGACATGGCGTCCTTTTGCCGCGCCGACATAAAGGCCTACATGGCCCAGGGGGGACAGCAATGATTGAAGGGGTCCGCGTGTCACCGCGACGCCAGATTGTGGACGAACGGGGCAAGATTATGCACGCCCTGAGGGTCGATGACCCGGAATTCATTCAGTTTGGCGAGGTCTATTTCTCGTGGGTCAACCCTGGCTGCATCAAGGCCTGGCATCTGCACACGGAGATGACCCTCAACTATGTCTGCCCGGCCGGGCTGGTAAAACTCGTGCTGTTCGACTCCCGCGAAGGGTCGGCCACCGCAGGATCGTTGATGGAGCTCTTTATCGGACCGGAAAACTATCACTTGGTGACTGTTCCGCCGGGCGTTTGGAATGGATTCAAGGGGGTGGCCAACACCCCCAGCATGGTTTGCAACTGCTCCACCATTGCCCACCGGAAGGATGAAATCCACCGTATGGACCCGTTCTCGCCGGATATCCCCTACTCGTGGGACATCAAGCACGGATGAACCACCCCGTAGGCAGGGTCTTGATCGTGGGCGCCATGGGCCAAGTCGGCCGCGCGGTCCGCGAAGCATTCTTGGCACAAGGGCTCCCCGAAGGCAGGATCGTCGGTGCCGGGCGCGCAGTCGATACGGATTGCCCTTTGGTCGCAGACGTGTCGAACCTGTCCGACCCCTACGGATTGATGGAGACTGCCCAACCTGACGTGGTGGTCAACGCCGCAGGCATGACTTGGGTGGACGGATGCGAGGCGGATCCCGACAAGGCCTTTCGCTCCAACGCGACGGGGCCCGAAGCCCTGGCCAAGGCCGCAAGGGCGGTCGGAGCCAGGAACTTGTATTTTTCGACGGAGTACGTCTTCGACGGCAATGGAGGACCCTATCGTGAGGACTCGCCCACAGCACCACTTTCTGTATATGGCCGGAGCAAACTGGCAGGTGAGCGGGTGGTACAACAGGCCGACCCTGACGCGCTCATCGTGCGGACCACGGTGGTTTTCGGACCCGAACCCCGAGGCCGCAATTTCGCCTACCAACTCGCGGGAAAGCTGAAGAACGGCCTCCCCGTGCGGGTGCCAGCCGACCAAATCTCCAGCCCGACATACAACCGGGATCTCGCCGCCGGGGTCGTTCGACTCCTCGAACTTGGGGAACGTGGCGTATTCCACCTGGCGGGACCCCAAGTCATAGCCCGGGACGAGTTTGCCCGTCGGATCGCGCGGGTTCTCGGCTGGGACGCCGACTTGGTGGAGGGCGTTGCCACCTCGTCGCTCGCACAAACCGCTGCCCGGCCACTGGACGCCGGCTTGCGGATCGACAAGTTCCTTGCGATCTCCGGGGAGTTGCGCATGCGCGACACCGAGGAAGCTGCAACCCACTGGCTCGCAAACCAAAGAGATTTGACTTGGCCCTGACCGGGCCCCTCACCGGGCCCATGGCTCGGAAGAGAACGACATGAATCCACTGCAGGAGCACACCGTGACGGAACCGATGGAACTGGAAAGCTCGGAGAGCATTGAGCGACGCATACTAGAGCTCACAGGCGAGCATTTTCGAATTCTTTTTCCTCTCCTCGAC
>CAITMP010000712.1 GCA_903893525.1 uncultured Acidobacteriia bacterium
AAATTGCTACCACGGCCTTGCTATCGGCGACCGAAGCCTTGGTGACACCTTCCAGTTTGATGTTCTCCTTGATGAATTCCACCGCCCGGTAGGCACCCGTGGTCACTGCCTGCATCGAGGCACCTGTGAACCAGTAAATGACCGAGCCGCCGGCGAGCATACCGAGCAGGAATGGCGGGTACAGGATCGAGAGGTTTTGCAAGTCCCTCGTTAGACCATCGGTCAGAGCCATGATGATCGAGAAGATCATGGTGGTGGCACCCACGACTGCGGTGCCGATCAGGACGGGTTTGGCGGTGGCTTTGAAGGTATTCCCGGCCCCGTCGTTCTCTTCAAGATTTTCCTTGGCACGCTTGAAGTCGGGATCGAATCCAAACTGCGACCGGATTTCCTGCTTGATACCCTTGATCTCCTCGATCAACGACAGCTCGTAGACGGACTGCGCGTTGTCGGTGACGGGTCCGTAGGAGTCCACGGCGATGGTCACGGGCCCCATCCCGAGAAAGCCGAAGGCCACGAGGCCGAACGCGAATACGGCCGGGGCGACCATCAGGCTCCCGAGGCCCTGCGTGCTGACGCCATAAGCGACGCCCATCAGGCCCATCATCGCAAGACCGATCCAAAATGCACTAAAGTTTCCGGCCACAAGTCCCGATAGTATGTTCAGGGACGCGCCGCCCTGCCGAGACGAGGTAACCACCTCGCGGACGTGGGCCGACTGGGTCGAGGTGAAGACCTTTACCAGTTCGGGGATGACTGCGCCTGCGAGTGTTCCGCAGGTGATGACGGATGAAAGCTTCCACCAAAGCGAGCCGTCACCGCCAAGGTCAGGGATGAGGAAGAAGGAAACGACATATGTCAGGGCAATGGAAACGATGGAGGTCAACCAGACGAGGGACGTCAAAGGATGCTCGAAATTGAAGTTTGCCGCGTTCTGGTATTTGGCCTTGGCCACGGCTTCATTGATGAAATAGGAGGCAGCCGATGAAACAACCATCATGATCCGCATGACGAAGATCCAGACCAGCAACTGGACTTGGATGATCGGGCTGGTGACGGCAAGAAGTATGAACGAAATCAACGCGACGCCGGTGACACCGTAGGTCTCGAAGCCATCCGCGCTGGGGCCGACCGAGTCTCCGGCATTGTCGCCGGTACAGTCGGCGATGACGCCAGGGTTCCGTGCGTCGTCCTCCTTGATTTTGAAGGCGATCTTCATCAGATCGGAGCCGATGTCAGCAATTTTGGTGAAGATGCCGCCGGCGACGCGCAATGCCGCAGCCCCGAGGGACTCTCCGATGGCAAAGCCGATAAAGCAAGGGCCGGCGTAGTCGCCGGGAATAAACAGGAGGATGAACAGCATGATCACGAGCTCGACTGAAATCAGCACCATGCCTATGCTCATTCCGGCGCGAAGCGGGATCGCGTAACAAGGATACGGATTGCCGCGGAGACTGGCAAACGCCGTTCTGGAATTCGCAAACGTGTTGACGCGGATACCGTACCATGCCACGCCGTAGCTGCCTCCAATGCCGACGAGACTGAACAGGAGGATGATTGCGACCTTGACCGCTTCGAATTGTTCGAAATAGCCGAAGTAGAACACGATGATCGCACCGATGAACGACTCAAGAATGAGAAGAAAGCGGCCTTGGGTGAACAGATACGTCTTACAGGTTTCCCAGATCAGCTCCGAAACCTCAAGCATGGAACTGTGTACGGGGAGGCTACGCAGGTTGCGGTAGCTGAGGAGGCCGAACAGCAGCCCAAGTGCGCAGACTACCAAGCCGCCCATGAGGAGTTCACGGCCATTCAGGCCCATGAATTCGCCCAAGCTGAGGTCGGGCAGGACGAGGTGGGCCTCTCCGCCGGGTCCCGGCGGTGTCTCCGACTGGGCTTGAAGGCTGCCGGACAGGGCAAATATGGCGGAAATGACGAAGGAAAGGGGATTCGGGCTGAGCCGTGGCTTGGCAGCGGAAATGGTCAAGAAGATGGTCTCCGGAAATCTGTGCATGCAATTCGAGGTCTCGAAAGCATTTGTCAGATTATAGGAGCG
>CAITMP010000713.1 GCA_903893525.1 uncultured Acidobacteriia bacterium
GACATGGTTTCTCCGTGTGTTAAGGATGTTCTCGTCGCACGGGGACGGGCTCAAGACAGGTTTGGGACGACGTGGTGCCCCTGAAGTACTACTTCCATTGTAGGATGGGCCGGAATAGGACCGGGATTCAGTCAAGCATCCGCAGCCATGCGAATCGCATAATAAAGCTACCTATGGAATACAAACCTTTGGGCAACACCGGCCTCCTCGTCTCCACCCTCTGTCTCGGAACGATGACGTTCCATGGCGGGGAGGGATTCTACAAGGTGATCGGCACCATGGATCAAGCCGGAGCCGACGAACTGGTCAAAGCCTCTTTCGACGCCGGGATCAACTTCTTCGACACAGCCGATGTCTACTCAGAAGGCGAAAGCGAGCGGGCACTGGGACAGTCCTTCCGCAATCTCGGCATCGCCCGCAAGGATGTCGTCGTGGCAACCAAGGTCTACGGGCGGATGGGACCCGGTCGAAACGACGTTGGAGCCTCGCGCGGACACATCATGGATGCCGTGGAGGCGAGTTTGCTCCGCCTCGGGACGGACCACATCGATCTCTACCAGATCCACGCCAGCGATGTCCTCACACCCGTTGAGGAGACGCTGAGGGCCTTGGACGCACTTGTCTCCCAGGGCAAAGTCCGCTACATCGGGTGTTCCAATTGGCAGGCTTGGAAAATTGCCAAAGCCCTCGGTATCTCGGAGGCCAAGGGTCTGGCCAAATTCGACACCCTGCAGGCCTACTACTCAATTGCCGGTCGCGACCTCGAACGCGAAATTGTGCCGCTGCTCGAATCCGAGAAGACCGGTCTGCTTGTCTGGAGCCCCCTTGCGGGAGGTCTGCTCTCGGGCAAGTTCACGCGGGAGAACCAAACACCCGAAGATTCCCGCCGCTCCTCGTTCGATTTTCCTCTCGTCGACAAGGACCGCGCTTGGAGGATTCTGGACGTCATGGGGCCAATCGCGAAGCAACATGGCTGCTCTCCCGCCCGGATCGCGCTGGCGTGGCTCCTTGCGAAACCGGTCGTCACTTCCGTAATTATCGGTGCGAAGCGGTTGGACCAGTTGCACGACAACCTTGCAGCTGTGGATGTACGGCTGGCACCGGAGGAAATGACCCAGCTGGATGCCGTAAGCCAGCTTCCCTCCGAATACCCCGGCTGGATGCTGAAGGTTCAGGCAACGAACCGTTTCAAGGACGTCCCTAGATTTTGATGATCCTCGTACCGGAACCACATTTTTAGCGGTCCGTTCAAAAACTTGGCTGTTTTCTGCGCCGTTCTCGTTGGAAGGTTTGGAAGACACCATGACACACACAAATCGCATCATCCGCAACTCGATCCTCGCCGCTTGGACGGTGGCTGTCTCATTCGCAGCCACCCCGCAGCACTCGGCAAACGCCAACCAACTCGTTACCGACCTGCTTTCCAACACGGCCAACGTCAACATCTACGATGCCGATGGCACGCTCGCCGACCATATCGACTGGACCGGCAGCCCGCGCGAGGCCATTTCCGTGTGCGGCACCTTTATCACCATGTTGATGAAGCACTCCTACGGCCTCACCGACGCCCAGTACAAGGCCAGGACCGGCAGCACCAGCCCCAACGCCGCCAAGTATTACGACGCCATCGCCGCATCCAGCGGATTCCTCAAGCTCCAGGCCGTGGACCAGACCCTGCAGGGCGACCTAATCGCTGTGAAATACCCCGCCGGGCAGCAGTCGAGCGGCCACATGATGCTCATCGATTCTGTTTCCGCATTCCAGCCGAGGACATTCTCCACCCAGACATTCCTCGACAACAACGCGGAACCACAAGTGGTCGGATACTTCGATGTTTCGGTCTTCGATTCCAGCGCCTCCTACCACGGCAAGACCGACACGCGGTACACCAAGCCGGGCGGTATCGGACGCGGCGGAATCTTCCGCATCTACGTCGACAGCGCCTGGCAGATCACCGGCTACACCTGGAGCACCGAGAAATCCTCTGCATATAAGAAGGTTGCCGACGGCTACTTGGTGGGCCTTGGCCGGTTGCAGCTGGCATCCTGGTAGAGTCCGGAGCGGACGCCGCGTTTGCATATACTTGATTCCATGGCGCAAACGCGTTTGAAGGCTCATACTCCAAGGGCGGACCGGTCTTTCACCCGAACCCGCCCGCACCGCTTCCTTCGTGGAACGTTTGTAGTCATTGCGCTGGCCGCCGCAGCTCAGGCCCAGACCTATGACCCCGCCCAGGACAAGGCGTTCCAGCAACCCTTCATCGACGTGGACCAATGGCGCGACACTCCAGTGCGACACCGCTACGTCCACGGTGGCTTCCAAGGTACCGACGCCCGCTTCTCCATCTATTTCCCCCCGAAGGAGCAGTACCAGGGCAGGTTCTTCCAATACATCACCCCGACGCCGATCAATGAAAGCGATGGACTCACCGGTTCCGGTACCGGTGACCAGCTTCCCTTCTCGCTCTCCAGCGGGGCCTACCTGATCGTGTCCAACGAAGGTGGCTTTGCCGCCATGATGAGGGATTCCACGCTCGGGGCCTACCGCGTGAATGCCGCCACCGCCCAGTACTCCCGCGTCCTGGCTGCCCAAATGTACGGCCCGCACCGAACCTACGGTTACGCATACGGCGGAAGCGGCGGCGCTTTCCGTACCATCGGCGGTTTCGAAAATGCCCGGGGAGTCTGGGATGGGGTCGTTCCCTACGTCGTTGGCTCACCCCAAGCCATTCCCAATGTATTCACCGCCCGGCTTCTTGCTCTGCGCTTGCTCAAGGACCGCTTTCCCTCCATTGTGGACGCCCTCGAACCCGGTGGCAGCGGCGACCCCTACGCCGGTCTGAACCCCGAGGAACGGGCGGCACTCGCCGAGGTCTCCCGTCTCGGCTTCCCCATTAAGAGCTGGTCCAATTTCAAAACCATCGGCATGGGATCGTTTCCCATCCTCTTTGCCTTGGTGATCCAGAAAGACCCCACCTACTTCTCCGATTTCTGGAAGGCTCCCGGCTACCCCGGTGCCAATCCGGCCGATTCGCTTCTCCGCGCCAGGATCCGGCACTCCGCCACCATCCGGAAGGTCATTGGCGACGGCGAGTCGGACCGCGCGGCACGCCCCGCCATCGGTGGCGTCGACGAGGCTTGGCGACAGCTCCAACGCCCTCCCTCCGCACTGGAACTGGACAGCGTTCCCACAGTCGACCCAGGACTAGCCACCGTTCTGGTCCGGTCCGGCCTCGCCGCCGGCGCATCGTTCCCACTGGGCAAGGTTGTCGGAAACACCATCTTTGCCGACACAGGCTCTGCCGCCATGATGCCGGGTGCGGCTGGAAGCGCAGAACTCCTCAAGCTCATCCGGCCCGGTGACGAGGTGCAAATCGACAACTCCAATTTCGTCGCCGTCCAGTACTTTCACC
>CAITMP010000714.1 GCA_903893525.1 uncultured Acidobacteriia bacterium
ATACTAAAATTTACATGGCGGTTCCCTCGAAACAGCCTTCCATTCTGTTGGTTGTCTCCATAGACGCTGTCGGTGTTGCCCGGCTGCCGTGGATCTTCCATCGGGCTGGATACCGGGTTACGGTCCTCACCAGAATCGGCGTTGCCGTTCTGAGGAGCCGTTTCGTGGACGCCAAAATCACAGTTCAGGGCGGACCGAAAGAGGTTGCGGCAGCCTTGGCGGCAGGGATTCGGGAGTATTCCAGCACCTTTGACTGGATTCTGCCGTGTGATGAACCGTTACTGGTTGCGATCTCAGCCAGACCGGACCGGGGGGACATCGCGGCCTTGATGCCGTTCGTTCCGCCGCCGGACCGGCTGGACGAAGTGCTCTCGAAGTTGGCCTTCCTCAAGCGGGCCGCAGGCTTGGGACTGCCGGTGCCCGAGTTTCGGGTGTGCAGCTCGCGCGATGAGGCAAAGGCGGCGGCCTCCGAAATTGGCTAACCGATCGTCTTGAAAATAGCGCAAAGCATGGCGGGGTCGCGAGTTCGTATGATTCCCGATCCGGATGCCAAGGACCGCGAACTCACAACGGTCATCGATCCCGAATTCATGGTCCAGAGATGTGTCGACGGGAGGGTTGGCGGGACCACGCTGCTGATGGAACGCGGCGTGCCGATTCGTTACTTTTCCTTCTACAAGCTATTCAACTGGCCTGGCCCATTTTCGCCCAGCGGCGGCGGGGAGCTGAAGGAAGACCCCCAGCTCGACACACTGGTGGACCAAGTGGGACGCATGGAGAATTTCCACGGCCTTTGCAGCATCGACTGGCTGGAGGAGCGCGGCACCGGGAAGATCTACCTGATCGAGTTCAATCCACGCTACACGCCAACCACGTATGTCTCGGGGTGGGCGGGGTCAGATTTCCTGCCTGCCTTGTCCGGAATGCACCAGCGCACCGGACCGCCCGTGACTCCAGTAAGGCCTTCGGGGCATGGCGGGAAGATCTTCCAGATGTTCCCGGAATCCGCGTTCCGAGCCATTGATGATCGGGATGTGCCCCTGTTCATCCGCAGCCTTGGGTCGGCACCATGGAATGATCCGGGTCTGTTTCTGGCCGAGATCTGGCGCTTGGTGGGACACTACGTGCCGGCGAGCTGGAAAAAGATGCTGCCGAGGACCCATAGGTCCCGTTTGATTTGAACATGCATCCGGTTATTGCCGCCTAAAAGGCGGCTGCAGCCAAGAATGGCTGCCCCACACGGTTAGTTTGCCAAGCAGCGCATTTGCAGTCCGAGAGCCGCGCGGCGCTGGAAGCCCTTCCAAAATGGGTTGCCTTCAGCGTCCTTGCCGGTGCTGAAACCAGTGTCCGGGGTTCCTGCGGGGACCACCCACTTTCCTTCCCCCGAACGACCCACAGCTGGATGCAGATACTCGCGCTTGGCGGTCTCGCCTTTCAATGTCCAGTCCAGAAAAGCCGTAATGAAGTGCTGGTTGATGGCGTTGATGCGGTCCTTGCGCCAGACTGGCTCCTCAAAAAAGGAGAGGAAGCGGGGGTCTGCGAGATTGGATGGCGGTGGATTGCCTCCGGTGTTGTGGCGTCCGTTTTCGTAGACCAGCAGGCAGCGGTCCGAGTTGACCGCCTTTTCGAAGGCCGGACGGATGCCGTTGGTGTAGTCGGCCACATCGTCTTGGTCGCCCGCGATGAAGAGGGACGGGATGCGGATTCCGGCCAACCCGGTTGAATCCCATGCGTTGTACGGTGGTTGGCCACCCCAGGGGGCGATGGCCACAATCGATTTGAGGGATGCCCGGTTCAGCGCCTTGTATTTGGGGCTGTCGGCGAACCAGTCCGCGAGATATCCGCCGGGAACGAAGGTGGCGAGGGCGCTTTTCGGGCTGTATCCGGCTCCGGCACTTGTCAGCGCCCCATAGCCGCCCATCGAATAGCCGACGATGGCGACGTTTGCGGCGTCCACGTTGGACTGGCTGGAAAGCGTTTCGACGACGAAAAGCTGGTCGGCCGACCGGTTGAGCAGCGTGCTCTGGAAGGCGCGGATCTCGCCCAGGACGGAGTCGGTATGGTCAATGGCCGCCACCACGTAGCCCTTCGATGCCAAGTTTTCCGTCAGGTATGTGAGGAACGTGCGGGTGCCGGGGTAGCCGTGTGAGACAACGACGAGCGGAAACTTGCGGTCGGCCACCGGGGTGGCGTCGCGCAGGGCTTTTCCGATGGTCTCGAAGCCCCCGGGAGGGTTGGTGTTGCCCGGATTGCGGCTGGTGTAGGTGGTTTTCTCTTCCACCCCGGCGGGGATGACTGCGGGATACCAGAGTTCGATTTTGAGTGGACGGTCGTAGAGGGGAGCCTTGCCGGAATCCTTGTCGAATTTCAGGATGTCGACCTGATCCTTGTGGACGAGGTCCATCGTTTTCACGCCCACCCCGAAGGTGCCGCGGCGCGCCAATTCGGGTGCGTCCGGGCCGGGCACGCTGTAGAACGTTTGCGCCGAGAGCGCGGAAGCCGCGAGGAAAATGAAGATTCTCATTTGAGTTCGATCACCAGAGTTCGGTAGGTCTTCTTGTCGAGGTTGGTCAGGACGGGCGCAACCTCGCCCTTGAAGTGCCAGATTACGTCGCCGGATTTCCGGTTGCGGATTTCTTTTTCGCCGCTGGCGGGGTCGATGCGCTCATATTTGGAGTCGTCGAGGAAGACGATCACCTGGTCGGCCTTGCGGATGGATTTTTCGCGCGGAACACTGGGGTGGTAGTCCAGTTGCGTCACGCGAACGCGGTCGTTCTCCAGTTTGACGTCCGATGACAGGCCGGACGGGCTCTGGGCGCGACCGAGAACATAGGCACCGGCAATCGCCAGCACGATCCAAAGCTTCTTCATTGTTCGGTACCTATTTCTTGGCAGCCGGAGCGGGCGCGGCACCGAAATCCACTTCATCGGCCTCCCACTGGCCGGCCTTGTTCTTGGCCG